>NZ_VOZF01000012.1:0-92268 GCF_013419905.1 Acinetobacter sp. YH12046 | reverse complement strand
AAGCTAGGTCGGCTATATTACTCTCTATCTCTAGAAAGTCAACCAGTAATGAAAATTATTTTTAAACTTTCTTTCTAAAACCCAACTCAACCATTTCATGCTAAGTTACTGTTTTATCAGAAGTTTTGATCTTCATCACTGCCGATGGATGTGCATTATAGACCAATCCCAAACAAGCGCAACCCCTATTTTTAAGAAAATACTTCAGTTGATTATTATTTCTACAAAAATGCCGATTTTCCCTATTTTTTGAGCATTAAAGGTATAGGATTGGCCAATGTACTTAATAATTTCTCTTTTTTATTGTGTTCCTGAAAGCGCAAGGAGCGGCAATCTATATATTCACAGTAGCCCCCGTCCCCATGCTCAGTCTCGCCATTAATTCTAACTTCGTAATTAAAGCTTCCAACATAACCCGCAGCCAGACCAAATTTGAAATCTCCTCGGCTTTGTCCCTGCAGCCAGATCTGCATTCCTTTGCTATCTTCATAGCACCATTCAAACTCACGCGGCAGATACATCTTTTGCCCATTTGGAGTAGTCACACTCGGATAAACCCGATGCACCTTGAAATAGACTTTTTGATCGAACATTTGACTGGCCATATTTTTCAAGTCACGCAGATAAATTCGTGACTGCACAATGCTGTTCAGACTATCTCGAATTTGTGCCAACAATAATTGCCGTCCTTCACTCAGGTTAATAATCTGATAAGTCAGAAAGGCCAAAGGCAAATAGGGAAAATTAAAGCTTCGTGCAAATTCAAAACTACCTAAACTCTCGATAAGGTATTTCTGATCTTTATAATGTAAGGTGCCCTGACAATAACAAAGCAAAGACCAATGATCAGCCAGTGCAAAGCGCATTTGGGTAAAGTGTGAAATCAGATTGGTCGTATGGATGCTGAGATCAAAGCCCAGTTCAGAATCAAAACGTTGTAAACGAAAATGTGGAAAGTCGCCGGTCAGTTTTTCACGATCTAGAAACTGAAACAGGCCATACTGAAACTTGCAATCCTTTTTGATTGAATAGCAATTTAATTGTCCCGCCATATGCGGACTGGTACTACAGATTACTGTGGCTGTATCCAGTGCATTGGTTTGAATAGCACTCGGGTTAGCCAACATCGGTGCATTAGGCTGACCGATGATACTCAAAAAGTTAAGATAATGAAGGGGTGCAGGCAGATCAGGAAGCGTCAGGCCCTGATGAATAATTTTATATTTCTGGTTTGGCCCATGATAGGCAAGATTATGCTGGGAAACAGCAGGAGTCTGATTCAGCTGTTTCGAACGATCTAGAAAATCTTGAAGAAACTGCATCTCAAACTCCTTATTTTTATATTGTTATAAGGTACTCTGTCTTTTTGCCATAAAGGTTGTAAGGAAACCAGACAAAGCATAGATGACAGAGATCACGAGAATCCCTACCGGAATATTATAAGTCATCGCTGCAAAGATAAACACCGCGATCGGCAACACGAAAAACGGCACCCGTCTACGCTCTACGGTTTTAAATGAATAGTATTTGATATTAGAAATCATCAATAAGCCAACGATTACGATAATCGCAGCATTAATGATTTGTACAGTAAAATCACGAATATCAAACACAGCCGGGAAGTCCAATCCTACCCAGACCAGTGAAATAATAATGACGGCTGCTAATGGACTTGCAACGCCAATAAAATAGCGTTTATCCACCACTCCAATCTGAACGTTAAAGCGGGCTAGACGGAAAGCTGCACAAGCCGTATAGACAAAACAAGCCGCCAGACCGATACGGCCTAAATCACTTAATCCCCAGCTATACATCAAAATAGCCGGTGCCACCCCAAATGCCAGCATATCGGATAGTGAGTCGAACTGTTCACCGAATGGACTTTGTGCCCCAATCGCACGTGCCACACGACCATCGAGACCATCAAATAAAGCTGCCAAGAAAATGGCATAAATAGCTTGCTGAAATTCGCCATTCATACTGGCAATAATCGAGTAAAAGCCTGATAACAACGCAGCGGTTGTAATCAGGTTAGGCCACAGATAGATACCTCGACGCTTAACTCTTTGCCCTTCCTGGGTATGCTCTACCTCTTCCACCTCGAAGGTGATGCCATCAAATGGCAAATCTTTCGAAGATTCGTGTTCCGGCTTATTTGTACTTGTCATTCTTGTCGATCCTAACTATGACCCGATCTTTAAAATATTATTCGCCTACTAACCAACGAACTGCTGCATGACCGCCATTTTCCTGCATACGCAAATGCGGGAATAACCATTGCAGCGCTTCGTCTGCATCTTCAGAGAACTTCCAAGGTGGGTTAATCACCAGTAAACCACAACCATTTAAACCCACTGGTGTATCATCTGGCCATACACAGATTTCACATACCAACTGACGGCGAATCCCGGTCTTGAACATTTTCTTCTCGAAACGTTCAATCATGGCACGGTCTTTAATTGGGTACCAAACTGCAAATACGCCTGTCGGCCATTTTTTATAAGCAGCAACCAGTAATTCAACCAGCTGTGGGAAGTCTTTACGCTCCAGCTCATACGGCGGATCGATCATCACCAGACCACGTTTTTCTTTCGGTGGAATGACTGCGAGCAAGCCTTCATACGCATCACGCTCATGCAAACCGGCGCGTTTGTCAAAAATGTTATGACGTAACTGCTGGAAGACATCACGCTGCATTTCAAAAATGGTGGCCTTGTCAATTTCACGCATGCCTTCCAGTGCAAACCAAGGTGAACCCGGATATGCACCTTTACCAAAGTTTTCACGCATTTTCTCAACAATTTTTAAATATTGTTGTACGCCTTCTGGCGCATTACGCTTGACCGAATCATCCAGCTTGATCAGACGATGAATACCGTTCAGGAATTCCCCTGACTTTTGCGCTTCAGAGGTGGATAAATCATATTTACCTGCACCACCATGTGTATCTACATAGCGATATGGTTTATCTTTTGCATTGAGTCGAGTCAATAATTGAAGCAACAATACATGCTTCATGACATCGGCAAAGTTGCCAGCATGGTAATGGTGACGGTAATTCATGTTTCATTAATTCCTAATATCAACCGCTATTTTAACATGAAAAATAGTTTCGTTCAGACCCGATTCTTACATAGAATAGCGCGACCCCAATTTACCCTTCTAGGTGAGTTTCTATGGAAGCAGTTCAACTCCCGGCAACCTGGCCAGTTGATCAGATTATTGATGATCTAGATCAGCATGGTTTTAGCATGATCGACAATGCTTATGCCCCATCCTATGTTGAACAGCTGATTGCTGAATGTACCAGTAATCTGGAACGCTTTCGTGATGCAGCCATTCAGAATGGCGTAGTCAGCAATATCCGCAGTGATCACATTCTCTGGCTCAATGAAGATCTGGAAATTTCTAACCAGCATGTGCAAACCTTACAGGCTTTAGGTCATGAGCTGAACCGCGCTTTCTTCCTCGGCATTAAAGATGTGGAAGCCCATTTTGCCTGCTATAACGCGGGCGAGTTCTATGCCCTGCATCGCGATAATCCTCAAGGTAAAAATGGCCGGATGATTTCTGCGGTTTATTATCTGCATGATGATTGGCAAGATAACTGGGGCGGCGAACTACATCTGCAGGATAAAAATGATCAATGGCATATTATCCAGCCTAAACCAAACCGTATTGCCTTCTTCCAAAGTGATTTAATGCATGAAGTTTTAAAAGCCAAACATCAACGTTTATCAATCACCGCCTGGTTAAGAAGTGATACCTGTTTGCTCTAATCCTTTTTCCACGCTTTAAATTTCAATTTTCAGCCTCATATAGCAATCATTGAGATATGAGGACTGCGTTCATGCGACCAACCCCCAAAGAGATCATTGCACGCATTGGTGAAACAGATCAGCTGTTTTTAAATGGCAATACGCCTGAGCTGGCGCTTGAACGGGCGGATCTTCGTCTGCAACTGGTGACTATTAGCCAGTTACGTCAAGAGCAGGTGCATTTCCTGCAAGAAGCGATTGTTCTGCTGGAGCAGAGCCGGATTGAATTTGAAGAAATGCCACTGGATTTGTATATCAATCTGTCTTTACACCTGGCCAAAGCCTATATGATCTACTTTGAGCTGACCAAAGAAGATCATTATGCGCTTATTACCCAGCAGATTCTAAAACCAATGACCAATTATGAGCATGCGGATATTTATTTCTTCCTGGCTTATGCATCTGCCAGTAAGAAAGAGCCTGCCATGACTCGTCACTGGCTAAATAAATACAGTAAAACGGCCCATTTTGACCATGAACTGGTAGGCCAGCATCCGGCATTTGATGAATATCGTCAACTGGAATGGTTTATCCAGATTCTGCGTAGCCGTATGCATTAAAACAACGAAATCTGTTCCTATAAAAATGCCTCACATTGATGAGGCATTTTTTATGAATTAATTTAATTGACTCAAGCCAAACGGCGTCGATCTGCATCCAGATGCAATTGCTGATTCAGTTCATCAATCCAGATTGCCCAGTCATCATCCTGTACCAGATGACTAATCAACAGCGAACGCTGCGCTTTATTCCAGAACGGTGCTTCATGCAGTGACATATGGGCAGGTAGCTGATGAGTACGCACATAAAGCTCAATTGCCGCCGGGCTGTTAGCCAGGCCGAGTTGAGAAAATAACAGTTCTAAGGATGGTTGGTTCTTCCCGAGCATATGCCCTCCTTATATCAGATATATTGTAGTTATTTATAGGACTAACTTATAAGATAAGACAAAAAAAACCTAGTCAAAGGACTAGGTTTTGTTGTGTCTTTTTGTATAAAGAAACTTTAATTGCTTTCAGGGCCTTCTTTATCACTTTCGACATGTAAAAGCTGGTTCAGTTTATCAATGATTACGATCCATTCATCATCCTGATGCCAGTGTTCGCGAAGAAAAGCGCTTTGCCCCTCATTCCAGAAATCTGCATCCGGCAAAATCACGTCTGATGGTAGCTGATGATTTTTGGTAAATTCATCAATTGATGCTTCATCAGCAGGCAAGCCTAATTGCTCAAATAATAACTCTAAAGTCACTTGCTGTTCTAATACCATTCGCTCACTCCATCATAAAAATAATCAGTTCATTGATTTGAAAATATTATTGACGCTTAGAAGAAGGCAGATCACAAGAACCACTTCCCTCTGCCTCAATATGCAATTGCTCATTGAGTACATCTACGAAAATTGCCCAGTCATCATCTTCTTTCCAGTGGCCAATCAGAAAATCATGCTGGTTTTTGGTCCAGAAAGGAGCTTTGTGTAAGGGGACATCCATCCCAATCTGGTGGGTTTTAATAAATTCATCGATTGCTTCCGGGCTTGAATCCAAACCGAGTTGCTCAAAAAAAAGTTCCATGGTAGGTCGCTGCTCTAACATCTCAGTACCTCCTCTTTTGTTGATGATTCTTCTTATTAAACTAGATGAGCCACTCGCAAAGTTCAGTTGTCCCTCCTTCACAAGATGTTATTTTTTGTTCTTTAAATTTTTTAGAAATAGCAATAAAAAAGCACCCCCAATGGAGTGCTTTTTTAACTTAATCTTAAAAAGATTAAATTATTTGATCATGTCAGCAACTGCAGCGCGCTCTTCTTCAAGCTCGTTCAGTGTAACGTTGATACGTTCACGGCTGAATTCGTCGATTTCAAGACCTTGAACGATTTTGTATTCACCGTTTTCAGTAGTTACAGGGAAACCGAACATTACGCCTTCAGGAATACCATAAGAACCGTCAGAAGGAATACCCATAGTTACCCATTTTCCGTTTGTGCCAAGAGCCCAATCGCGCATATGGTCGATTGCAGCGTTTGCAGCAGAAGCAGCAGAAGACAAACCACGTGCTTCGATGATCGCAGCACCACGTTTACCAACAGTTGGAAGGAATACGTCTTTGTTCCAAGCTGCATCGTTGATTTTGTCTTTCAAGCTTTCGCCGTTTACGTTCGCAAAACGGTAGTCAGCATACATTGTTGGAGAGTGGTTACCCCAAACAGTCATGTTTTCGATGTCAGAAACTGCAACACCCGCTTTTTGAGCAAGTTGAGTTAACGCACGGTTGTGGTCAAGACGCAACATTGCTGTGAAGTTTTTCGCTGGAAGATCTGGAGCAGATTTCATTGCGATGTAAGCGTTAGTGTTCGCAGGGTTACCTACAACAAGAACTTTAACGTCACGGCTAGCAACTTCGTTCAGTGCTTGGCCTTGACCAATGAAGATTTCGCCGTTTACTTTAAGCAGGTCAGCACGTTCCATACCAGGACCACGTGGACGTGAACCAACTAATAGAGCATAGTCTGCATCTTTGAAAGCTACTTTAGGATCATCAGTACCGATCATGCCCGCCAATAATGGGAAAGCACAGTCGTCTAGTTCCATCATTACGCCTTTAAGCGCTTGCTGAGCTTTCTCAACAGGAATTTCTAATAATTGAAGAATAACTGGTTGGTCTTTACCAAGCATTTCACCGCTTGCGATACGGAATAATAGGCTGTAACCAATTTGACCAGCAGCGCCAGTAACGGCAACGCGAACAGGTTGCTTCATGTAATTATCTCCAATTGAGAGGATCGTCATAATGATTAAATAGCTGTTCTATCTAATCTTAATAATCATAAACGGCAAAGATTGTACTCCAATCCTCTTCGAGATGCATGTAAAAGAGAATGGATTTCAACAAAAGTATGATAGGAAATATAAATTAATTTGACTAAAAAGCTTAGTATGTCCCTTTTATTGTGACAGTTTTTGGGCATGTATTAATAATGTTTGCAGGACAGCCTTTATAACCCCCATTGGCGTTATAGCAGACTTGGATGGAGGTCAGCAGGCTGGATGCGCGGGTCTGATGGCAGTTAAAGCGCAATGCTGTTGAAGGCAGTTGCGGATTGATTTTCAGAAATTTGGAACGCAGCATATCAATGGAAACGGTATGACTTTCCTGCTCGGTGAGTTCTTCAGGAACTTTCAGACGATCAGCATGATTGATCACGGTACGAAAATACTGCGTGGCATTCATCGGAATACAACCACCAATATTATGCCAGAGCAATGCGCGGGTATTTTCATCCGGCATGATACGGGCCACCACTTTAGCCTGCAAAGGCGGTAACTTCGCAGAACTGGTAGTAGTGCAATGTGTTGATGTGGTTTGAGGATAGAGACCAGAAATATTTAGGGAATAACCTTCAAGACATTTTCTTTTTTTACTGTAGGCCGGATCCAGACTGCAAAGTGCCGGTACCATCTGGATGTCCATGACATAACCCGTTGGCAATGCAAAGGCAGCTGGACTTGCTGCTAAAAATAAAAGTGCAGCCCATCCAGCAGAAATTTGAGCACCCCTTATTCCCTTGATCAACAAACTATCCTTCCCTTAGATTTTTTGAATGCTATGGTGTATTACGTAACGGAATGGCTTGCATACGCTTACCGACCGATTGTGCGCCCTGTCCCAATAAAATACCGTAATATGTCGCGTTCGTCATGACATGTTTCACATAATCTCGCGTTTCCAGTAAAGGAATGGTTTCGGTATATTGATCCGCAGCAATACTTTGGAATTCGGGTTGCCAACGGCGGGCACGGTTCGGGCCGGCATTATAACCTGCTGTTGCCAGTACTGGACTATTGCTCAATTGACGCTGAATTGTTGATAAATAGTAAGTTCCGTAACGGATATTGGTGTTCATATCGGTTAAGGCTGCCGGGTTATAGGTCTCACCCATTTGACGAGCGACCAGTTTGGCGGTGTCCGGCATGATTTGCATCAAACCACCAGCGCCTACATGAGAGCGTGCGCCGGTATTAAACCGGCTTTCCTGACGCATCAAACCATAAGCCCAGGCAGCATCAATGCCGGCATTACGGCTATGACTCACGACATAATTCTGATGTGGCATCGGATAACGATAATTGTAATTATGCTTGTCCGCCGTACGATCCGCTGCATAAATGGCACGGTCATACCAGCCCATATCCATCGCGCGTTTAGCTGCTGCCAACAGTAAATCGTCATCTTTTCTTAAATAAGCCTGTCGAACTGCCCAGTTCCATTCACGGTTAATATAATTCTCTGGCGCATTAATACTACGCAAGACAAAGGCACGGCGGAAATGAATATCCTGATTCAGACGTTGCATGGCCTGACTGGATGGCTGTGCCGAGTTCGGTGTAGAAGCCGTTAACTGACCTAATCTATCCCGTGCTAGCAGGTTATGATAATCCTCGCCGACTGCCAGTTTTTTATAGATACTTTCTGCTGCCTGTTTTGAAGCGCGATCTGTGCGCTGTTCACTGGCACGTGCCAGCCAGTATTGCCAGCGGTCTTCCTGTTTCTGGTTCACGCTCATGGCATCAATGGCACGAATCAGACTTTCCCAGGCACTAAAACGAATCGCCTGACGGGCATAAATTTCGGCTTCTTCCGGACTAAATGGCAAACCATAACTGGCATCCAGATAGTTCAGCACTTCACGGTTGAAGTTATTTTTCATTACCGTAGTGCCGCCGATATAACCCACAGTTCTGAATAGTGTTTTTTGTACTTGTACCGGTGTGCCTTCAGCAGTACGTTTTACAATGGACATTGCTGAATCAAGATCGCTATCTGCCAGACGCCCCAACGCATAAATCAGATAGGCATGATCAGCGGCAGTACTTTTAGGGGCTGACCATAAATAATTGGTTGGATTGGCCTGAATCGTATTGAGCTGAGCCAGAGACAGGTTAAGCCCTAAACCTTGTGCAGTGGCAATAGCCTGTCCAGACTGACCAGCACGTAATTGCACCCACAAACGCTGCTGGCGGTCTTCATTGGTCATAAGCGGACTGGATAACATCATGCGTCCCAAGCCTGTACAAGACTCAGGTTGAGAATTGGTGGTTAGCCAAACATCCTTAAACTCAGCATAAACCAGCTGATCGCCACTTTTGGCACGGACTTGTGCAACTGCACAGGCTTCAGCCGGATCGGCATTGGTGACATATTGCAGAACTGGTTGCGCAGTAGAAAAGTCAGCCATTTTGACTTTTTCTTCGACATAATCGGCTGCGAGTTTTTCTGCCATAGCCGACTGAGGATAACGTTGGGCGAAACTGATAATTTGACTGGCAGGTTGTGAGCCAAGATTCTGGTTCAGAATCCAGTATTCAGGATAATAGCCCAAGGCATCATTTTGCATGGCAGACTGATATTGTTGTAATTGTCCGACATTTCCAGCATTTGCCGCGCGTAAGGCATCATTAAATTGTTCTTCTGCTGCTTGCGCACTCATTGAACAGAGACACGCCACACTCAAGCTTAGTAATTTATAATATTTCTTCATATTTTTAGTGTGTTTAAACATCAATTTGCCTTCTATCATCGAGTTTTCGCCCAGCCCCTGTTGCCTATCATAAGAGTTAGCCGGAAAATTATAACCCACTGTATTGTTCACTTATGTAACCTTATGATTAGACAATATTAATTTTCAGACACTTTTTGTCCATAAATCAATATTTTCCCAGCCGCATTTTAGGCTATAAGTTTAAGCGACTTTCCTGCTAAAATATGCGCCTTTTAAAGATTTCAGAACGTGAATTGAATTTTTATTTACCCGTTTGCCTATGCAAACAGGTTATTCGTTCACTCTTTCGACGTATTACCTTGTAGGAGCCTACATGACGGTTCAAACCTTCATTCCGAATGGTGCCCCAGCTGCCTCAGAAAACACTGTCACCCAGCCAGCGCACACCCCAGCCATCGATGGTTCAGTTAAAAAACTGTATATCGAAACGCAAGGGTGTCAGATGAATGAGTATGACAGTCACCGTATGGCAGATCTGCTGGGCGATTCCCATGGCTATGTGCTGACCACCGATCCTAAAGAAGCGGATATTCTGCTGATGAATACCTGCTCGATCCGTGAAAAGGCACAAGAAAAAGTATTCTCAGAATTGGGCCGCTGGCGCAAGCTGAAAGAAAAAAATCCGGATCTGATTATTGGTGTCGGTGGATGTGTGGCTTCTCAGGAAGGTGACAATATCCAGAAACGTGCCAATTATGTAGACATGATTTTTGGTCCGCAAACCCTGCACCGTTTACCGCAAATGCTGGACCAGCATTTTGAGCAGGTCGAAAAACCGAAAAAAGAAAAAATTAAACTGGTCGATATTTCGTTCCCGGACATCGAAAAATTTGACTTCCTGCCTGAACCGCGTGTTGAAGGTTATAAGGCCTTTGTTTCGATCATGGAAGGCTGCTCAAAATACTGTTCATTCTGTGTAGTTCCATATACACGTGGCGAAGAAGTATCTCGCCCGCTGGATGACGTTCTGGCTGAAATTGCTGGCTTAGCAGAAAAAGGTGTGCGTGAAATTTCCCTGCTCGGTCAGAACGTGAATGGTTATCGCGGTGAAACCTTCGACGGTAAAATCTGTACTTTTGCCGATCTGTTACGTTTGGTTGCAGAAATTCCGGGGATCGGCCGTATTCGTTATACCACTTCGCATCCACTGGAATTCAATGATGATTTGATCCAGTGCTACCGTGACCTGCCACAGATGGTGTCGCATCTGCATCTGCCGGTACAAAGCGGTTCCAATGATGTATTGCAGGCGATGAAACGTAACCACACCATTGATGTGTATATCGAGAAAATCGAAAAGTTACGTAAAGTTCGTCCAGACATGCATTTATCTTCAGACTTTATTATCGGCTTCCCGGGCGAAACCGATGAGAACTTCGAAGAAACCTATCAGTTTATTCAGGATCTGGATTTCGATCACTCTTATAGTTTTGTTTATTCAAAACGTCCGGGCACCCCTGCTGCAGAGCTGGAAGATACAACACCTGAACAGGTGAAAAAAGAGCGTCTGGCCAAAGTTCAGGAGTGGATTAAACAGTCCAGTATTCGTAAAACAGATGCTATGCTCGGTACAGTCCAGCGCGTACTGGTTGAGAAAGTTTCTGATAAAGATCCGAATGTTCTGGTGGGTACAGCAGACAATACCCGTTATGTCACCTTTATTGGTGATGCATCGTGGGTAGGACGCTTTGCAGAGATCGAAATCACCGAAATTAAAACTTTAAATTTAGTTTACGGTGAGCTCTTGAATCTTGAGCCTGACGTGGCGTAATGTAGAGCATATAACGTACACTTCTAAAAGGAACACTCTTGACTGCAACGATTCGACGTACAGTAGCTTTTCCTGGAATTTCGATGGACCGTTTACAAGCCGTCTTAGGTGCCTATAACGGTCATTTGAAACAAATTGAACAACGTTTAGACGTCAAAATTTCCCACCGAGGTGAAAGTTTCTTTATCGATGGTGGAATCGATGCCGTTGAGAGAGCCGAAATGCTCTTGCAACGTCTTCATGAAGAATCTGAACACAGCCAGCAGATCAGTGCAGATACTTTGCATATGATGATTCAAGGTAGCCAGACCGATCGTGAACTCCAGGAGAACCTGGAAGAACAGGAACATACCGGTCTGGACAATGTCTGGCTGCAGACGCGTAAAGGCCGGATCAATCCTCGCGGTGCCAACCAGAAACGTTATGTACAGCGTATTCTGCAAAGTGATATTTCCTTTGGTATTGGCCCTGCGGGTACCGGTAAAACCTATCTCGCCGTTGCAGCTGCTGTAGATATGCTGGAGCGTAATGAAATCCAGCGTATCTTACTGGTTCGTCCTGCGGTTGAAGCGGGTGAAAAACTTGGCTTCCTGCCGGGGGATTTAACCCAGAAGATCGATCCGTATTTGCGTCCCCTTTATGATGCCCTGTATGAAATGCTTGGTTTCGAAAAAGTGGCCAAGCTGATCGAACGTCAGATTATTGAAGTTGCACCGCTCGCCTATATGCGTGGTCGTACCCTGAATCATTCTTTCGTAATTCTGGATGAAGCCCAGAACACCACACCTGAACAGATGAAGATGTTCCTGACCCGTTTAGGTTTTGGTTCACGTGCAGTGATTACCGGTGACGTGACTCAGGTGGACTTACCACGTGGTCAGCAGTCTGGTCTGGCACATGCCTTACGTGTGATTGATAAAATCCCTGAAATTCATATTACCCGTTTCCATTCTCGTGACGTCGTGCGCCACCAGCTGGTTCAGAAAATTGTTGAAGCCTACGAAGGCTGGGACAGTGAACAGCAGCGTTTAAGCGCTGAGGCTCGTGCCGAGCGTAAAGCCCGTCAGGAAGCCTTGATCGCTGAGAATGATGCTGCGGCTGATGCACAGCATTAATGCTGCATTGTTATTTAATTTTTAAGGATTCACGTTGAAACTTAGTCTCTCCCTGCAACAGGACTTTCAGTCACCAGAACTGGTACTGAAACGTGCCTATATTAAAAAAGTTGTAGAAACCACTTTGCGCCATATCGGTACCCAAAGTGATTGTGAAATTGGCATTGCTTGTGTCGATAATGATGAAAGTCATAAACTTAATCTGGAATATCGCGGCAAGGGTAAACCGACCAATGTCCTATCTTTTCCAAGCGAACTTCCAGATGAAATGGCACAGGTTCTGGATGCTTTCCCGATCGGTGATTTGGTGATTTGTATTCCAGTAGTGCTGCGTGAAGCTGCTGAACAGGCCAAAGCTCCACTGCTCCATTTCACCCATATGCTGGTACATGGCACTTTGCATCTGATGGGTTATGACCATGAAACTTCGGAGGAAGATGCTGAAGAAATGGAAGGCATTGAGATCGAGATTCTGGACAAACTGGGTATTGCTAATCCTTATCTGGAAAGAGATTAAAATTCAATAATTAAAAAGCGGGCTAAGGCTCGCTTTTTTTATTTTATTCACTTCATAATAAGCTCAATTTAAGAAATAAAATAAAAACCTCCATGCAATATGTCGTGATTTTCAAAGCGCAAATTAAAGAATTAGATCAGTGTTATTTTGAAACAGCCCAGCGAATGAGAGAAAGAGCCCTTTCACAATTTCATTGCCAGTATTTTGAAGCTTTAACCGAAGGTACTCAGGAAATTGCGCTTTCTTACTGGAACAGTCTTCATGATATTCGCGCCTGGCATGAAGATGCTGAACATCAGGCCGCTCAAGAGCTAGGAAAATATAGCTGGTATACATATTTCAGCGTGGAAGTCTGTGAAGTTTTACGGCGCTATGATGCACAGTTAAATTAAATACTCATAGATCCTTATTTATTTTTTTCTTGATCTGTTCTTAGATACAGAGTTTTAAAAAAATATCTGCTTACGCATTCATGATTTCTTCCAGAAATACATAAGCACATAATGAACTTTAACAAAGAACTGTGCTTCAAAAATTTTAGGAGAACGTAATGAAAAGATTGTTCTCGACTGCATTACTTATTTTCTCTCCCTGGCTGTGTTCATCACTTTATGCCCACTCAATTCCCATGTGCCCAAAAATCAAATTTCAACAGAACCAAAGCTCATGGGCAGGCCATTATTATTTAAATGGAGTTATGGAATTAGGTTCGGAGTTGCTGTTACAAGCAGATGGTACCTTTAAATGGTATCTGGCCTATGGCGCTCTGGATCAATTTGCTGAAGGAACATGGTGGCAAAATAAAGAATGTATTGGCTTAAAAGCAGATCCAAAGTACCAGGACTTAATGATATTTCCCAAATATCTAGCCATAGATGAAAATCATTTAAATGTGGTTTGGGATGATGGAACTCAGCAAGGTAGTTATATACAGGCGAAGCGCCCAGATTAACGCACCTCAAATTCTGCTTCAGCCGGATCAAAGCGCCAGGTTCGAATAATTCGTAACTCGGAAATATCCGACATCTTGGCATCAAATGCTCCGAACGGTGCTGCCTTGCGTACTGAAGATTTTGCAGCTTCATCTAGCAAGCTATGCCCTGAACTGTCAATTAAACGAATTGCACGAATTCCGCCGTTCTGGTTCAAGATCACCATCAAGCGCACCTCTCCTGCCAGATTCTGCTGTTTGGCCGCGTCTGGATAATAGCGGTTACCATAGAACTCTACTTTTTGACGGAATTTTTCCAGATAAGCCGCAGAGACATCCTGTTTAGACTGGATACCATCTACGGTTTTAATTTTTTGCTGACGACTGAAGTTTTGTTGTCGTTGCAGATATTGGGCTTCAAGACTGGCTACCATAGCGGCTTTGGCCTGAAACTGACTTTGTAACTGTTCCTGCATTTTTTTGCGCTGATTTTCTTCCGCCTGTTTTTGCCAGCTTAAAGTCGTCATCAGTACTTTTTCTTCAAAGCTTAATTCACGCTGCTGTTGCAACATGTCCGGACTTTCTTGCTGCTCTTCTCCGGTCTTTTGCTCCATCAACGGTGCAGGCATATCGCTCGACATACGATGTGCTTCACGAAATTTACCTGAACCTTGCTGATCAGTTTGAGCCAAAAAATCTGCATGCTCAATTTTTTCATCAGTTTGACGAATACTGACTGCAATTTCTTTGGTCATGCTTTCCTGATCTTGTGGCATACCAAATTCCAGCGTGAGAAAAATCACGTGCAAAATAACAGCTGCAAATACGGCGCTATTAAAAATTGGATCTTTCCACCAGGCTTTGACCAGAGGCATTAATATCATGGTTGATCTCATCGCTACGAACCCAGACTTGAGTCCATCCCCCAAACAGCATTTTTAAAATTAAAAAATAAACGGCTTTGCATTTTTCTTTTAAAAATGCCAAACCCATCAAATCTTCAACGTTACATAACTAAAACCCTAAAAATGGTGCTATTTATTTTGCTAAACTGCAAGCTGAAACTCTTGTATTTTTTATACAATTCGACAAGATACACTTCGAATTAAAACATATAGTTGCCAGGACGCTTAAAGATGCAAACGCTAATTTCCAATATTTCTAATAAAATTCGCCAGGCATATCAAAAGGCGGAAGGATTTATTGAGGATGAACGCGAATTTCCTTTGTCTCAAGTTTTCCTGAATGCGACATTTCAACGTTTTGTCACTGACAATGTTTCCATGCTGAAAGATCTGCATGCCGATCTGCATGATGACTGGTTACGACTCTATGCCACGCTGGACTATAAAGGTCTGAACGTGACCTTATCGGTTGATTTAAAACTGGTGCAAATGGAGCTGAATAAGAATACGCAGCTCATTGTATTTGAACAGATCAGTGATACCCAGTTGATTGAAGCCAAATACCCAAATGTCTTTTATAAACTGGGGGTACGATTCGCCCTGTTTTTCTATCAGCGCGTGCTGAATAAGGACCCTCTTGGCATGATTCTGGAAAAACTGGGCGTCATTAAAGTAAAAGATGATTTATTGCATCTGGATTTAAACCGCTGGTTAGGTAAAAACCGCTCGGTGATTGAGACGCTTGGTAAGGTTCATGTGAACCATGCAGTACTTCGTGAAGCTGAGCTCGTCGTAATTGGTAATGTGAATCTTGCAGCCCTGTTCAGAAAGCTTTCTCAGGAAAAAGAAGAGACATGGGACGAAGACGACATGGATGACAATAAAGTCACACCGATCAAACAGAAAGAACCGACTTAAACTGTGTGTAATTCAATACCTAAACAAACACACCAGTAACTACATGAAATATACATTTTTATTGAAAATCTCCCTTCATTTTCCACATTTTGACCAAATAATAAAAAGTGGAAAGTGATCAATTTTATCTGAAATTACACAGGACAATTCTTTATGGCGAAAACTGTATTCAAAACTTTAGGGGTGACTGCAGGCTTGACTACCGCAATGGTACTTACTGGTTTATCCACCCAGACCTTCGCCATGGCGCCTTTCCAAGCCAATTATCAGTTTAGCTACAATGGAAAAAATATGGGTTCTGCTACCCGTACCTTGAGCAAATCTGGTAATAACTGGACCTATGTTTTTGCAGCCAAAGCAGGTGGCGTTGCTTCAGCGACTGAAACCAGCCGTTTTACTTTCAATAATGGCAAGATTGGTTCAAGCAGTTTCAGCCGTACCAGCAAGATTCTGGTGCATAGCAACACCATGAGTATTAACTTTAATCCTTCTAGCAAAACGATCAGTACCAAGAAAGATGATGAAAAACGTTCTTTTGCCTGGAGAGCAGATGTACTGGATGAGCTAAATGCTGAATTGCAGATTCGTGAAGACCTGAAAAATGGTGGTTTAAAATCGAATTACTACATTGCTGATGCCAAAGAAGTGGAAGGCCGTAAATTCGTCAAACAAGGTACAGAAACGGTGAGCACCAAATATGGTTCATTTAGTACCATTAAAGTAGTGATTAAACACAACAAACCAGGCCGTGAAACTACTTTCTGGTTAGCACCGAAACTGGACTACTTACCAGTCAAAGTATCGCATGTCGACAAGAAAACCTCTTACGGTTTATTGCTGACCAGCTATAACGGTAAAACGAACTAAGGTTTTTTGGTGAATTTCGCTTGATTTTTTTTGGGTGCTTTTTACAATACGCTTTTGCTTTAAAAAGCACCTGCTCTTGAGGATTCTCCCGTGCACGCACTAGAACAGAAAATCTTAGCCGAAGGTATCGTTCTATCTGAAGAAGTTTTGAAAGTTGATTCTTTCTTAAATCACCAAATTGATCCAATCATGATGCAGCAAATTGGTCAGGAATTTGCGCGTCTGTTTAAAGATGCTGGTATTACCAAAATTATTACCATTGAAGCGTCCGGTATTGCGCCTGCAGTCATGGCAGGCTTAGAGCTTGGTGTTCCAGTGATTTTTGCACGCAAATACCAGTCTCTCACTTTAAAAGATGATTTATACCGTTCTAAAGTATTTTCATTTACCAAACAGACTGAAAGCACGATTGCCATTTCAAATAAACACATTAGTTCATCTGACAAGGTTTTAGTGATTGATGACTTCCTGGCAAATGGTCAGGCAGCACTGGGTCTTGCTGACTTGATTCATCAGGCGAATGCTGAAGTGGTCGGGATCGGGATTGTGATTGAAAAATCATTCCAGCCAGGCCGTGACTTGTTACTTGAAAAAGGTTACCGCGTTGAATCATTAGCGCGTGTGAAATCTTTGGCAAATGGTACTGTCGAATTTGTTCGAGATTAAATTTACAAATGAATATTTTAAAGGGTGCTTCGGCACTCTTTTTTATTGGATTTTTTTAATTTCTGTTAGCTAGGAATAACTAAAACATAGCTATAAAACTATCTATTTTCGACTGCACGTAAATAATTGTACTCCGACTTTTTCTTATGAAATTTTTAAACAGCTAAAGCTTCAAGAATTTATTATCCGACAAATAACAACAATTTAAGCTGATATTATTATAAGATAAGAGGCCTAACTATCTGCCAATAGTTAGGCCCTTGGTTTATTTTCAACAATAAACTATTTGACAGTCACAGTAATACTACCGCTGTTGACAGCACCAATGGCGGTAGTTGTGATGCTGTTGTTAACAGCAGTTTGAGTTCCTTCTGCAATTGCACTTACAGATGCATCAATGGTACCTGCATTGTAAGCAATATTTGCTGCACTATAATTACTTAAAGTTTCATTGATTTGCTCACTGTAGTTGGTCGCCAGTGTAGTACTCACTACTTCTGAGATGTCTGAACTATCAGCAACCTCTGAGAGCTCTTCTACAGTTTCTGAGTTATTAGTTGCACTGGTAACTTCACTGAAGTCATAGTTATATGTCTCATCTGATACGTCTGATATCACGCTATTAAAGCTGCCTTGCTCTAGTGTAATACTACCTGTATTCGCGGCGCCAATTGCTGTAGTTTCAATCGTACCTTCAATTGAACTAATTGCATCCTGTGCTTCTCTTGATACCTCTCCTAATGCTTGTAAATCGACGCTGGCATCAACATCACCTGTATTTACTGCAAGATTCAAGGCAGAACCATTTTCCACCTGCTGAGAGATCGACTCCAGGGTCGCTTGTAAACCAGTATCTACGGTTACTTCAGTTGGTGTTTCATCATCTTGAGCATATGCCATACCTGCACCAGACAGGAAAGTGACGGATAAAGCGATTGTTTTGATCGTGTTTTTCATCGTTGTTTTTCCTTTTTTAGCTTTGAAATACTTCTCGCTCAGTATTTCTTTCTCATAATGGGAGCGAGCCCATTTTTACTGGTCAATTAATCACGCTGAGAACTTGACCAGTAATTTTCTATAACTTCAGGATTGGCATCCCACAACATGGATACTTTCTCCTCTTCTTTTTCTTTAGAATTCATTTCTTGCGAATCTTTTTTGTTCTTTATTACACCTGAAGAAGACGAAGCTTTTTTCTTACTGATATATTTAATTAAATCTTGTTTACTCATTTCAGGATCTGCTTCAGGATTCTGAATCACTTCGGATTCTTTGTTTTTAGGTGGCTTCGTATCCTTACTCGGTGAATTGGTCGATTTATTTTTTTCATTGGATGAAGAAGATTCTGTTGCAGCTGACTCCTGAACAGCAGTACTGGACGCTATACTATTTTGCTCCTGACTTTTTTTGTACTTATGCAAAGCCACAGAACTTCGTGTCAGATTGAGCTGACCATATTCAGGTGGTATTTGTGCACGACAACCTGCAAAGACTGGAGGTGGGACAACCTGACTGAGTAATTCAAAAGTGGCCAGATTCAACATTTGCCGTAAAGCAAAATTAGTCGCCTCACGTTCTCCTTTACCGATTTGAACATTTAACAAGGTACGTCCAGTAAACCGCCCGGCACTGACACCATAATCCTGTGCAGCAATCTGCTTTTGCAGCGATACATTCGCAACGACTTTACTCGTACGTGTATCGGTAAGAGATAAATCCAGACCAACCATAATACGGGTTTGACTGTAGTTCGGGCCAACACCCGCAATCTGCATATCAAATCCACCCCCCGGAATAAAATCCAGACTGTTAATACTGCCAGTCACATAATAATCAGAGGCCTGAATCTGTCTTGGATCCCGAATCCCCCACTTGGCTTCACTTTCAATAATTCGGGGATCACGTCGGTTCATTAAGTTGACTCCCGCCTGAAATAAAGCAGACTGCACCATATCTCCAGCGCCTTGAGTGACCATTTTCCCACTACCTCCATTGGTCACCACATCTTTACCGGTTTGATCCAGAATCGCACCCACAGAGAAGCTGACATCATTACGTAATTGCCCTTTTAAACAGGATAAAGCCATATCAAAAGGGGTAAAAATATCGGTAATAGGAGGTCCTTGTACCAGTTTCACCGGTTTCTTAGTGGAAAATGCATGTATTTACAACTCAGCTAAACTTCTCTGAATAAAATTCCACTAGAATCAAATTGGTATGAAATGTTCCTGACTTCAATATTCAGAACCTACATACTGTTGAGCCGGATGTGCTGAATAATTACTTGTCTAAGTAAGGTTCCATATCACACATTTGCTTAAAATGAATAAATACTAATCGCTGATGGAAAATCCTATGCAATGTCCTAAATGTGGTTCAACGGAAATTGAGCTACGCGATCACGAAAAGAATCTGAAAAAAATTGGTGGTATTTTAATGACCTCAGCTGGTGCCACTGCCGGTACAGTAGGTGGTGCAGCCTCTGGTGCTTCAATTGGTGCTGCCATTGGAACAGTCGCAGGTCCTTTAGGGGTAATTGTAGGCGGCACAGTTGGAACCTTCGTAGGCGCAATCAGCGTAGGCATTACTGGTGGCGTGGTCGGAAACTTCTTAGGTAAAAAAGCAGGTGTTTCTGTAGATCGCAATCTGTTTCTGGATTATCAGTGTCTGAATTGCAAACATAGATTCAGTCAAAAAGATCAAAAAGATCAAAAAGATCAAAAAGATCAAAAAGATCAAAAAGATCAAAAAGATCAAAAAGATCAAAAAGATCAAAAAGAAGATTAATAAAATCAAGGAAATGAAGCTGATTCTTCATTTCCTTTTTTAATTAATTTCTTAAGCCTGATAGAGTTTTAAAGCAACTTCGGCCAGACGTTTACCCTGTACTTCACACAAAATTTTCTCATCCTGGCTTAAGCCTTGGTCATGTCGTGGGCCACTAACATGACTTGCGCCATAAGGCGTGCCACCACTTTTAGTATTAGACAAAGCTGGTGTCGCATTGCTTAATCCCATGATCATCATGCCATGATGAAACAATGGCGGTAGCATCGTCAGTAAAGTACTTTCCTGTCCGCCATGCATTGAGCCTGACGCGGTAAAAACACAGGCTGGCTTACCATGCAAAGCACCATTCAGCCATAAGCTGGTGGTCTGATCCCAGAAGTATTTCATTTCTGAAGCCATATTCCCAAAGCGGGTGGGTGAACCTAATGCCAAAGCAGCACACTGGGCAAGATCATCTAAAGTACAGTAGATATCACCTTCTGCCGGAATACTCGGCTCTGCTTCTTTCACTACGGTCGCAATATTTGGAACAGTACGAATTTTTACAGCCATTCCTGCTGCTTCAACACCATTCGCAATCAGATGCGCCATTTCTTTGGTTGAGCCATATTTGCTGTAATATAAAACAAGGACATAAGGTTGCATAAAGTTCTTATTCATTACTTAAAAAAATAAAACTATACGGTATTTCGCAACTTTTTTGGGTAAGCTGAAGAATGAAAATTCATGATGAATAAAAAAATTGAGATTGAAAGCGCATGATCGTTGAATATTTAAAGAAGTTACCTTTTTATGAAAAACACTGGTTTCAATTTATTTTATTTGTACTACGGCGTTTCGAGGCTGACCGATGTCGTGAGCAGGCTGGTTCACTGACCTATACTACCCTGTTTGCTGTAGTTCCGATGCTGACCGTGTTTCTGGTCATTATCTCTTCAATCAGAGCATTGGAACCGGCACGACAACAGCTCCAACAGCTGATCTATAGTAACTTTTTACCTAAAACAACGATCGCTTTCGATAAAGCCCTCAATGCCTTCACGGAGAAGTCCAGCAATTTAACTATTATCGGTATTCTTTTCTTATTTATCACAACAGTACTGATGCTCAGTAGTATCGAAACGGTCTTTAACCGGATCTGGCGTGTGACTGAAACCCGCGGTGGCATTATCGGTTTTATGCGTTACTGGACCATAATTTCACTTGGTCCAATTTTGCTGGGCAGCGCCTTTGTGATTTCTTCTACTTTGGCCTCCATGAATATTCTCAGTAATAACTTTGCCGGTTATGAACTGGATGGTGCCTTTATTCTCTGGGGAATATCTTTTTCTCTGACCGTGCTTGGCTTTTTTATTCTGAACTGGACTATTCCCAATCGGAGTGTACCGCTCAAATCAGCTTTTATTGCCGGTCTGTTTAGTGCCATCGTCTTCGAACTTCTGAAAAACCTGTTCGGCTTTTTGATGTCAAACTTTACCAGTTATGAAATTGTTTACGGAGCTTTCGCAGCTGTCCCTATTTTCCTGCTCTGGATTTATCTGTCCTGGATTATTGTATTGCTGGGCGTGGAAATCAGCTATGCCCTGACTGCATTCGAATCTGGACAGGACAATAAGCGCCATCCAATCGTCATGTTGCTGGATCTATTAGAACTGTTTTATAAAAAGCAGAAAACTGGTGAAAGTGTCAGTGAAGCCCAGGCACTAGAAGTTTTGGGACGGGATGAAATTGGACGCTGGCCTAGCTATGTCAGCATGTTTGAAAAACAGAATCTGATTAAACGTACAGATGACAATGAATATGTGCTGGTACGCGATCTGGATCAGGTCAGCTTCTGGAATTTTTATCTACAGCTTCCTTATCCATTGCCGCGCAAACAGCATCTGACTGATGTGCATACTGATGATCTCTGGATGCAAAAGTTCTCACCTAAACTGAATGAAACTGATCAGTTTCTGGAAGAAAAGCTCAGTTTTCCATTATCAGAACTGTTCCGCAGTAAATAAATTCAATCCTCTCTTTTGAGAGGATTTTTTTAAATGAATTGGATCAATTGTCAGCAGATAATCATCCTTGCTGTCATTAAAGCTATAATCCAAAAACTAAGTGTCGTTATTTTCATTGACCGGATTTTTATATAGAGGTTTGAGTCTTGATCTGAGGCACAGGCTTGTTTAACCATCCCTGTAAACTCACCAGAATCACGCCCAGCATCACCATACAGGTCCCAACAATGAAATTGATCTCGATATGCTCATTTAGAATTAACACGCCAAACAGCATGCCAAATACTGGTGTTAAAAAGGAAAATACCCCTAATCGTGAAGCCAGATAATGTTTTAGCATCCAGAACCAGATCAGATAACTGGCGAAGGAAATCACCACCGTATGAAAAATCAGGCTAGAAATAGACAAGGTCGTCCATTGGATACTGGCTTGCCCAGTCAAAAAGGACAAAGGCAACAATACCATGCCAGCGATCAGCAATTGATAGAATAAGGTTTGGGTTGCAGGCGCTTCAGCCAGCGAGCTCAAACGTACACTCACGGTCGTGGCTGCCCAGAACACGCCCGCCAGTAGCGCCAGAAAATCTCCCCATAAGGCATGAGATTGTAAAGCAGATCCTGTCTGCGGGCGCAGCAGGAAACTCACCACAATACCACTAAAGGCAAGAAAAATTCCTCCCCATTGCACATGAGACAAATGTTCCGCCGGCAGTTTCCAGTGCAAGCCCAAAGCCACAAAAATTGGTGCAGTATAGAGCAAGACAATGGTATGCGAAGCTGAGGTATAACGCAGCGCCTCACCCACCAGATAAAATTCAGCGGCAAACAGCACACCAACCAGTAAACCCGCAGATAAGTATCGTGCATTCCAAAGCTGACGGCGTACACTCTGCTGAATTAAAGGATAAACCATAAGTGCAGATAAGGCTGAACGTAATGCAATTTGCATCAGGGCAGAAATATCACTGGCCGCCCACTTCAGTACGACCTGCTGCAAACCCCACAACATACACAGTACAAACATGATGGCAGATGCTTTGACATCTAGTGCCTGACGATGATTCAAATATATTCCCGTTCTTGATTGGAGCCGCTACATACTAAAAATGTTAGAAGTAGAAGATATAACATCAAAATAGACATACGATGGGGGGATTCAGGCAATATTCGTGATGCGTAAAAAACGATTTAGACGCTATCCAATTTATATCTAGAAACTGAATGGCAACCGTGCCTGATCAGTCTGATAAATCATCCCTTGCTCATTACACTTTTCTAAACAAAATAAAGGAGCCCTTCGGCTCCTTGATCTCAAAAATCCGGTCTTACTTTACAAATGTCGTCCAAACATAATCCTGATTTTGGCCTTTTAGGGTCATTTTCAACTGATCACCCGATTGTAAGGCTGCCACTCCTGCTGGTGTACCGGTCATGACCACATCACCTGCTTCCAGTGTAAATACCTGACTAATGTCTGCCAATAAAGTTGCAATATCAAAAATCAATAAAGCTGTATCGCCTTTTTGACGCCGCTCATCATTGATCTCTAGCGTATAATGCACATCTTTCCAGTCAGTAATGACATCGGCTACCGGTATCCAGTCTGCAAGTACACAAGAACCGTCAAAAGCTTTGGCCCGTTCCCAAGGTTGACCTTTTTTCTTTAGGTCATCTTGTAGATCACGCAAGGTCAGATCCAGACCTAAAGTCACAGCACCAATTGCCTGCAAAACTTTGGCAGGATCATTTTCCTTGCTTAAGGTACGGTCAATACGCAAACTTAGTTCACACTCATAATGACAGTTACCCCAGTCCGGATTCCATTCAATACCAGCATCCAGTGCAGTCAAAGCACTCGGTGGCTTGATAAACAACACAGGACGATCAGGTACCGCATTTCCAAGCTCTTTGGCATGGTCAGCATAACTGCGACCGACACAAACAATTTTTGATGGGCGTGTACTCATGATCTCTTTCCTGTTCTTGATCTGTCTTATTTCTTGAAGGTATTTTCGAAAATGCTTTGCTCAGTACCATCTTTAAAGGCACGTTTTGGCACAATCACCACTGTACGGTTTTTCAGTTCCAGCATATAGGTCAGCTTGCCGATAGCAAAACTTTGTACTTCATTATAATGCACGACCTTGCTACGTCCGTTATTGAAAATTTCTGCATAGTCCTGAAACAGGTCAATGCCTTGTTCACTTTTTCCAAACTGATATTTTACAAACTGGCGCTTAAACATCATCGGCAGGAACCAGTAACGCATGATGCCCTGTAGAATCAGAAAGAAGGCACCCAAAGCCACATAATAACGACCAACCCCATTCAGGCCCATCGAAAAGCCCCAGATAATAATTCCGATGCTAACCAAAGGCGTCAGAAACCGTGAAATCTGTTTTTTGCCAAAAGTGGCCAGGGCAAATCCATCCTGAGATTCTTCTAGAGTGAGATAATAACGGGTGGATAAAGTCGGTGCTGACTCAGTCATAGCATTACATCAAAAATATAAAATCCTGATCCATACTATATCAAAATATGCTTAAAACTCATGGCTTATGCTATCAATTACATAACTTTGCTTTGGAAATAACTGAATTTAGTTTTAAATAAATCATCATTAAAACAAAAAACACACAATAGGACATTGGATGAAAGGATTGATCCCCTATTTGCTGATGAGTAGTACCTTATTTGCAATCTCACCAGCTTTCGCAAAAATAATGCTATGGACCCCTAATCTGCCAAGCAGTCTTGATGTATTTCAAGGCAATTCTCAGCAACTGGCTGAACTCACTGGCGAACGTATCCTGATTTATGCGCATCCTGCCAGCAAAACCCATCTACCGACTTTTAAAACGGCTTCTAGTAGCAAATCCCAGTTTTATAGTGCGGCTGTAGTCTTGCCTGCATCCGAAGCACAAGTCGAAAAATTACTGCAACATTATCCGAATTATGTCGGCCTGTTTCCGACCCTAAAATCCGCCAAGGTGATTGAACAGCAAGGTAGCATTCAACAAGTCAAATATCAGGTGCATATTCCTACCCCAATCCCGGTCTTAAACTTTAAAGAAACTGTGGTGATGCAGCATCATCTGGAAAATAACAGTATCAGCACACTAATTCTGGACGCGCCAATTCCCTATGGGGCCGGAAAGCTAGAATGGTTTGCACTGGGTTCCAATAAAACCTTAGTGACGGTGACGCAATGGGGCGATCTGAACCAGCCACAAGGTTTTCTGTTTAGCAAGATCCTGAATGCACTGCCGGAAGCCAAACTTGGTATTCCTGCCGGCACCAATGCCTTTCTGCTTGAAGCTTTACAACAGCGTTTTAAATCTCCTTCTGCCATAGCTTTAAATACGGCTGTGCCCCAACTCCAACTCAGCAATCAGCAAACCCAGAAAATTGCCCAGCTCAGTCAGAAATCAGGACAGCCCGTCAGTTTTATTTTGCCGAATTATCAGGTCAAGGCCGGTAAAGGTTCAGAAAATCTAAGATTCAGTACTACCTATCAATATTTCTCGCATCCAACTGAGAAGTTGCAGCCCTGGTTATCGGCTCAGGCCAGCCAAAAACTCTTTCCGCGACAAATCAAAAAAGTGGAACTGAACCCAGTCGATCCGCAAAGTATTGATGCCAACTACAAGGTATCAGTCGGCTTGGGCGTCATTCAGATTCCCTTTAATTTTAAAATGCGTTTTGAACAGCCAAATACCTTACAAAACCAGTTCTATGCCAATGGCGGAGATTTAAAATTTGTACGAGGTGGAATGAAGCTTTTGCCACAATCTCAGGGAACGCTATTCCAGATCACCAGTTCCATGAAAATTCATGATCAGGCGCCTTTTTTACTGAAAGCCATGCGCAGCCTTCCCTATCATGACATGTTGCCGGCAGTTGGTGGCAATACCGTCTATGCCTTAAAAGTACAGCAAAAATTAAAATCTTAAGTTTATTTCTAATTATTGGTTTTTTATATGAAAAATTAAAAAACTGAAGACGTAAAAAAACCGCATCAATGTGCGGTTTTTTCAGAATTCTTTATCAAGATTGGTGCGCTCAGAGAGATTCGAACTCCCGACCCCTTAGTTCGTAGCCAAGTGCTCTATCCAGCTGAGCTATGAGCGCGACGTCTTGATGGGGTGCATTATATAGAGTTTTCAGCACTTGTTAAGTGTTTTTTAATAAAATCACAACCGAACGTACAGTAATTAAACGATACTGCAATATTTCAGTTTTTTTAATGAAAATTCCTGCGGATTTAGAGTTAAAAACAATAACCCAGACTTGGCGAGATTTCAGGATTAGCTAAATTAATCTTTCAGTTACCTCATATTCATTTGCTCACAGCCTAATAGAGCTATTCCCCAACCAGACCAGTTTTAACCTTGCCTGCCCGCTGATAACAGCTCAATACCACGCCATTTGAAGTCACTTGATGATCTGTCAGTGCAAATGCTGCTGGCATAGAGTCTTCAGCAAATAGACGTTTTCCTTTGCCCAATATTATAGGAAAGGTCATTAAATAGAGTTCATCCACAAGATCATGTTTAAAAAGGGCCTGTGCCACTGCAGCACTGCCATACACTCGAATATTCCCCTCCCCTGAAGCCTTCAGGTTAATGATCTCATCAATACTTTTTAGAAAGATCGTATTTTGCCAGTCCGAGTGATCCAAACTGGTGGATAGCACATATTTATTCACTTCATTAATTCCTGGCCAGTCTTCAGCATGCTTCGGCCAGTAGGGTTCAAAAATCTGAAAGGTATTCTTACCAATCAGAATATCGGTAGACTGCATCCACTTTTGCATGATGCGATCAAATACTGAATCGGGTTCAGTACTAAAATACGGCGCCATCCAGCCACCATATTGAAAGCCACCAGATGTATCTTCTTCCGGGCCGCCGGGTGCCTGCATTACACCGTCTAGAGTCAGAAATTCCTGGACAATAATTTTTCTCATCACCATGCCCTTATTTTTATTGAGTTATCTAGGATTTATTTTTAGCATGTGATTCAGGCGGATTCTGTAAATTTTAGGCACAAAAAAACCGCAACATGTGCGGTTCATTGTTCAAGTTGGTGCGCTCAGAGAGATTCGAACTCCCGACCCCTTAGTTCGTAGCCAAGTGCTCTATCCAGCTGAGCTATGAGCGCGTAACTTGTGTCGTCTTTATTAGACTACGTTATTTTCCGATTTACTTATTGGTGCGCTCAGAGAGATTCGAACTCCCGACCCCTTAGTTCGTAGCCAAGTGCTCTATCCAGCTGAGCTATGAGCGCGACATAAGTAAAGTGGCGGTGAGAGAGGGATTCGAACCCTCGATACAGTTACCCGTATGCGTCCTTAGCAGGGACGTGGTTTCAGCCACTCACCCATCTCACCGTAACGTGCCGCCATAATACAAATTTCGGCATAGCACTGCAAGCACAGCTTGAAAAAAAACTGCATATTTTTGCTCGTTTAAATACTTTTTAAACAATTTCCCTGTTTTTAGTCATTTAAGTCCTGAAAAACCCGATAAATTTCCAGTTATCTAAAATTAGCCAAAAATCGAAAACTTAAACAGATTATTGCAATCATTTACGTGCAGTCTGCACTGACATGACTTATGCTAAACCTATCTCCAAGGACACTTTAAAGATATGATGAAAAATTGGGTCGATCCTGAAGCAAAAGCTGAAGCCGAACGTTATGACAACCCTATTCCAAGCCGTACCCTGATTCTCGAAACTATAGAAGAAAAAACTGCCCTGTCCCATGCTGACCTGGTGGAATATTTTGAAATTGCCGATCAAAAAAGTATTGATGCCCTGAGCCATCGTCTGATTGCGATGGTACGTGACGGGCAATTGATGAAAGACGGTTACAAGTTCCAGATCGCGGCGGAACAGCCTGAGCATGAAGCAACGGTGTATATCAACTCCAAGGGAAGCGGCACAGCCAATATTTCAGGTGAAGATGACCTGCTCTTACCTGAGCGTGAATTGCGTCAGGTCTTTAATGGTGACCGTGTTAAAGTCCGTC
This sequence comes from Acinetobacter sp. YH12046, assembly GCF_013419905.1. NCBI lineage: Bacteria > Pseudomonadati > Pseudomonadota > Gammaproteobacteria > Moraxellales > Moraxellaceae > Acinetobacter > Acinetobacter sp. YH12046. The sequence continues at coordinate 64,371 of NZ_VOZF01000012.1, read as the reverse complement.
AGACCTCAGTAGATCGCAAAGGTAAAGCTTGGGGCTTTATTACCGAAGTCTTGCAGCATCGTGTCAAACAGATCATCGGGAAAGTGTCTGAATATGAAGGCGAATACTTTGTTCAGCCAGCCAATCCAAATGCACATCAGCCAATTACTCTAGAAAAAGAGCTGATCGAGCATGCCCAGGTCAAAGTCGGCGATTCAATCCGCGTGGCAATTGATACCTACCCAACCAAAGAAGAATTTGCGACTGGCCATATTGTGCAGTCGATGGCAGACAAAGCCGATACCGAAATCATCATTCCACAGACGATTCTGGAATATGGCCTGCCGTATGAATTTCCTGAAGAAGTGTTGAAAGAAGCGGAAAGTTTTAAAGAACCTTCTGCCAAAGACCGTGAAGGCCGTGTCGATCTACGTGATTTAGCGCTTGTCACCATTGACGGGGAAGATGCACGTGACTTTGATGATGCGGTCTATGCAGAAAAACGTCCGGGCGGTGGTTATCGTGTCGTCGTGGCGATTGCTGACGTGAGTCATTATGTACGTCCAGGCAAACCACTCGATGATGAAGCGCAAGAACGTGGGACATCCGTGTATTTCCCGCACTTTGTTTTACCAATGTTGCCTGAAGCACTCTCTAATGGCCTGTGTTCATTAAATCCGAATGTCGATCGCCTGTGCATGGTCTGTGACCTGAAACTGTCACGTGCTGGCCGAGTCACTGGGTATGAATTCTATCCTTCAGTCATGCATTCCAAGGCACGTCTGACCTATGATCAGGTCGCGAAGTATTTTGAAGGTGACAGTACAGCAATCACTGAAGATCGTAGTGTACGTAAATCACTAAATACCCTGTTCCAGTTGTATCAGATTCTAAAAGGCTTACGTGCTGAACGTAATGCGATGGAATTCGAAACCATTGAAACCTATATGACTTTCGATGAGCTGGGTGGTATTAATGAGATTCTGCCACGTACCCGCAATGACGCGCATAAGCTGATTGAAGAATGTATGTTGCTAGCCAACGTTGCAGCAGCTGAATATGCATTGAAAAATGAAATACCGATGCTATACCGGGTGCATCAACCCCCTGAGTTCTCACGTATCCAGAAAGTTCGTGATTTCGTGAAACTGCTGGGTCTGCCATTCCCGGAACAGCCAACCCAAGCTGACTATCAAGCGGTGATTGAAGCGACCAAAGACCGGATTGATGCGCCAAGTATTCATGCCGTGTTATTACGCTCCATGATGCAGGCCTATTACGGTGCCGACAATGCTGGTCACTTTGGTCTGGCTTATGAAGCGTATACACACTTCACTTCTCCAATTCGCCGTTACCCGGATCTGTTATTACATCGTGCTATCAAAGCTCATTTGAGTAAAAAGCCATATCCAATTTCAGGTGCATCTTTAGATGATGCCGGTGAGCATTTCTCAGCGACAGAACGCCGTGCTGATGAAGCCTCCCGCTCTGTAACGACCTGGCTGAAATGTCACTATATGCAGCAACATCTTGGTGAAGAGTTCGTCGGAATTATCAGTGCAACGGCTGAATTTGGTTTGTTTGTCACGCTGAAAGACCTCTATGTCGATGGTATGGTGCATGTTAGCCAGTTGGGCGATGACTTCTTTGTCTTTGATCAAAGCAGCCAGAGTCTGGTCGGCCAGAACCGTGGCCAGATCTTTGGTCTGGGTGATGAAGTCAAGATCAAGGTCGCTGGAGTCAATCTGGAAGAACGCAAAATTGACTTTGAATTGATCCAGCAACTGACTCATGCGGGTCGTCCAATTCGCGCCCGTGCTCCACGTGTCGCAGAAAAAAAACCTGCACCACGTCCGGAAGCAAAAGAGGAAGTCTTCAATAATCATGAGCGTGCGCAAAAAGCCCAGCCCAGTGATGATGGAGAACAGCCCATACGACGCAAAAAAGACAAATCCAAGCCCAGTTCCTACAGCAAAAAGCCTGCTAAAAAATCTGCAGGAAAGTCTGAAGCAAAGGCTAAAGATAAAGTAAAGAAAAAAGCCAAGATCAAAAAGAAAAAGTCGAATGCAAAAGCCAAGACTGAATAATTTCTGATGATCATAAAAAGAGCGCTACGGCGCTCTTTTTATTTTATAATTCAGTTAAATAACGACTAAAAAAATATCATGCTTATTGCATCAAATAATAAACAGCATTTACATATCTATGCGATTCTAATTTTTACGATTTTGATCCTCAGTGACTTTATTGCACTCAAGTATTTTAATTTTGTAGCAACGCCACTTACGAATTATTTTGCATTGATTATAAGCTGTGTCATATGTATTGGAATATTGCTGTATTTTATAAGACTCAAACAGCATGGTTTATGGTTTCCACCTTATCATTGGCGTAATTTCAGAAAGTGCCCCAAATTTTATAGTCTTTTTATCTTTCCTTCGGTCATGATCTCAGCACTTTGGATTAATCTGACCACCTATCCACCCTATCTTTATACGAAGCTGACAGGCGAAACTAACAGTATTTCGATTACTACTCAGGCTGGGAAATTCAAAGGTGTTCGAAATCATATCTCTTATGCCTTTGACACAGAATATAGACATTTACCGGTTATGGAGTTATCTGCTTCTGAGTTTCTGCTTTATCAAAATAAACCCGTTGAACTACAGCTTAAGCTTACAACAAGTAATTTAGGCAGCATTGTGCATGAGATTGAAGAGATCAGGATCCAGTCTGAAGTCGAATAAATAATACCGTCGTATGCTTGATTTCCCTGCCAATAAGCCCTACATCTAGATTTAACACAGGAAATGACTTCGGCAGAAACGACATGACATTAGAAAAAGCAACTTTACCCGTTCCACAATTCGATCAGATTACGCTGGCAGATCTTAAACAAAAAATTGAAAACTGCATTCAGCAAGGTTTGCAATTTCTAAATGAACTGAACCAGACACCTGATACTGTCCAGGAACAACTTGCTGTTCTGAAACAGGTCGACACGCTAGAAAATAATATGAGCGAGTCCTGGGGTGTTTTGTCGCATCTCAACGCAGTCATGAATAATAGTGAAACCCGTGATGTCTATCAGGCATTATTACCGGGTCTAAGTGATTACTATACCCAGTTGGGCCAGCATACGGCGCTATATCAAACCTATCAGCATGTACAGGATGCACCGGTCTTCAATGAACTGCCGGAAGCTCAGCAAAGTGCAATTAAACTGGCGCTACGTGACTTTAAATTGTCAGGTGTGGCTCTAGAGGGTGAAGCCAAAAAACGCTATGCAGAAATTTCTGCACGTTTGTCACAACTTTCCTCAGATTTCTCCAATCATGTACTGGATGCAACTCAAGCTTATTTCAGACCGCTTAAGGAAGAAGAATTAGCGGGCCTGTCTGAAAGCAATATTGAACTCTTAAAACAGTATGGCCAGCAACGTGAACTGGATCAGCCGGTTGCCACTTTAGATTTCCCGTCTTATCTGGCAATTATGACTCATGCCGAAGATCGTGGCCTGCGTGAAGAACTCTATAAAGCCTATACCACACGCGCGTCAGATCAGTCCGAACAGACTGAATTTGACAATACAGCCATCATGGAAGAAATCCTGAAATTACGTCAGGAAATGGCAGCACTATTAGGCTTTAATAACTATGCCGAATATTCACTGGCCAGCAAAATGGCGCCAAATGTCGAAGCTGTTGATGAATTCCTGCGTGATTTGGCGGAACATGCCCGTGCGCCTGCTGAACAGGAAGTGGCTGAACTGAAAGCCATTGCTGCTGAAGATGGCATCACAGAATTAAAACCTTGGGACAGCAGTTACTATTCTGAAAAGTTGAAAATGCAGCAGTTTAATCTGTCTCAGGAATCGCTAAAACCCTATTTCCCGGCTCCAAAAATCTTGCAAGGCTTGTTCAGTATCCTGAAACGTTTATATGACATTCAGGTGGTTGAACGTGAAGCGCCAGTTTGGCATCCAGATGCGCGTTATTTTGAACTGGAAGATCAGGGCGAAGTGATTGGCGGTTTCTATTTCGATCTCTATGCACGTCAGGGCAAACGTGGCGGTGCCTGGATGAGCGGCTTCCGTTCACGCATGCAAATTGCTGAAGGCCTGCAAAAACCAATCTGTTATATGGTAGCAAACTTTACTCCACCTGTGGGTAACCGCCCTGCACTACTGACTCATGATGAAGTAATTACCCTGTTCCATGAGTTTGGTCATGGGCTGCATCATATGCTGACAGAAGTGGACAATATTGCCGTGGCTGGTACACATGGCGTGGATTGGGATGCTGTCGAACTACCAAGCCAGTTTATGGAATTCTGGGCTTGGGATCAGGACAGTTTAAACCTGCTCAGCGAACATATAGAAACCAAGGAAGTCTTACCTGCTGACTTGTTAAAAGCCTTGCTGGATGCCCGTTTCTTCCAGTCCGGTATGCAAACTTTGCGTCAGCTGGAATTTGCTTTATTTGACTTAACCATTCACCGTGCCAATCCGGCATTGAATGCTGAACAGATTCAGGCAACCTTGAACGAGATTCGTGAAAAATACGCTGTTTTACCTACTACAGCATATAACCGGTTCCAGCACAGCTTCAGTCATATCTTCGCGGGTGGATATGCAGCGGGCTATTATTCTTATAAATGGGCAGAAGTTTTGGCCAGTGATGCCTTCGATCGCTTCGAAGAAGAAGGAATTTTTAATACTGAAACTGGAAAGCAGTTTAGACAAAAAATTCTAGCAGTTGGCGGAAAAGATACAGCACTTGACGCATTTATCAATTTCCGCGGACGCGAGCCAAAAATAGATGCTTTGTTACGTCATCAAGGTTGGACGAACCGCTCTAAAAACGCTTAAACTACGTTTTTAAGTAAATCACAGGGTGAGTATGATGGCTATCAAACGTCGTTTCATTGCAGGCGCAAAATGTCCTAAATGTCAGGCGTTGGATCGGATCGTTATGCTGACCTCTGGTGAAGCTGAATGGATTGAATGTATCGAATGTGGGTATGAAGAAAACCGTCCTACCCATATCGAGGAACCTGAGTCACCAGCCGTTCCGGATGAAATTGGTGTGATTCAGTTTAAACCCCGTCAGCCAAAAGAATAATTTCGGGAACCTAAATGACTCTAGATCATCGACAAAATCCTAAACTTTTATGGGGAATAGTGAGTGGATTAATTGTTGTGATTATTGCTGTTTTAATAATTACACAGTTTTTTCTCACGCAAAATGAAACATTACCAGCACATCAGGGTGACTTGATGCATGCACCGGTGACACAAGCCGCACCTAAAGCAGAACCTGAACCAGAAGAAATTGTGCCTACTTCTGAAAATGTTCTGGTCGATGCCTCTATTATAAGAGAAGAAGTCACTGAGAATGCCACTTTGGCGAAAGAAGAAATTGCCAAACTGGAAGATATTCAGCAACAGCTCAATGAGCAGGAAAAAAGCCTGAAGCAACAGCATAGTGATGCGGATGAGCTGATTAAACTCAAAGAGGAACAAATCAAGTTACTCGAAGCACAACTGGCACAATAGTCGGAATGAGTTAGGGATTTTCAGCTAGAATATCCACAGATTTTCTAGCTAAGTTCCCTCATGAGTGTAGCCTCTCCCTCGCATCTGGTTAAGGCAATTGTCTTTCTGACCTGTTCCGCCTTCTTGTTTTCAGTCATGGGCGTCTGTATCCGCTTTGCCTCACACACCGTTGACAATGCCACTGTGGTATTTTTCCGGAATTTTGTCGGCCTGTTTATCTTTCTGCCGTTAATCTTCAATAAAGGCATTAGTTTTTTTAAAACTGAAAAACTCTGGATGCACACCTGGCGCTCTGTCGCAGGTCTGACGGCGATGTATGGATTTTTCTATGCCATTGCACATTTAAAGCTCTCCAATGCCATGGTCTTTACCTATTCCTCACCAATTTTTATTCCGCTGATTGCTTGGCTGTTTCTAAAAGAAAAAGTCACTCAAAGCATGTTACTGGCTGCTGCGATCGGTTTTATTGGCGTGTTGTGCGTAGCTAAGCCTGATTCCGGTTTATTTAACCTAATGTCTGTGATTGGCTTGAGTGCCAGCTTCTTGGCTGCTATGGCTTTTGTCACGGTTCGCGCATTGACCCAAACTGAACCACCAGAACGAATTGTGTTTTATTTCTGTCTGATCGGCACCCTGATTTCCATGATTCCAATGTTCTGGCATTGGCGTCCTTATACCCTGACTGAACTCGGTTATTTAATTGCAGCCGGTTTATTGGCAAATACCAGCCAGTTATTTCTATCCAATGCTTATAAACTGGCACCTGCTGGTCAGATTGGACCAGTGAACTATATTGCGATTTTCTTCGCTGGCTTATGGGGCTATTTATTCTGGCAGGAAGTTCCGGATCTCTATAGCCTGCTCGGATTAGGGCTGATTTTTTGTGGGATTTTACTTTGCAGTCCTGTTTTACAAAATAAGCTTAGGCTGCGTTAAGGCCACAATAAAAAAAGCACCCGAAGGTGCTTTTTTTATTTGCTTAAATTACTGATACCAGCCGAAGAGTTTAAATACATAAGGTACATAGGCAATGATCAGCATCGCTGGCAGTAACACGATCATCGGTAAAATCCAGCGCTCATAACGGTAATAAAAGGACTTATGTCGAACTTCTGCATCCGCCTCGGCCACCTCAGCATCACCAATGGATTGCCTTGCTAACAGATGGTTCAGGGCAACTGGCGGTGTCACATAACCCAGCTCAAAACCAATCAAGGTAATCATCCAGAAATGCACAGGATGAATTCCATACTGATAGGCGACTGGTGCAACGGTTGCTGAAATCAGGATCACCGCACCGAATGGGTCCATGATCATGCCAACGAACACCATCAGGCCAACAATCATGGAAATCACCAGAATGGTACTGCTAATATCTGTCGGGAACGCTTCCATAATTTCCATACGTTCCAGCAGGCCGCCCACACTGACAGACAGTGCCATCAGGATCACCAGCGCACCAATGTGTCCAACCGTTTCACTGGTCGAAATGTGTAATGATTTCCAGAAGCCAACTTGACGCAGGCTTTCACCAACAGCCGAACGTTTTACACCATGGTCTACAGCCAGCTCACTGCCCTGCTGCTCAATATGGTCTGCTTCACGATATTCAGCATTAATGGCTGTACCCGCGGTCGCCATTGCAGGCGTATTTGCTGAACCTAAGGTGGTGGTTAAGGTTTCATCCCAATGTCCCACTGGCGGTAATGGTGCAGGCTCGTGACGCAACTTATCAAATAGCACGATCATCAATAGAATGACTGGCATCATGACAGGCGCAGTAAATTCATTCAGATCTGTAGACAAGGCATATTTGTAGAACAGCCAGATCAGGATGAAAATCACGATATAAGGAATCACATTTACAAAGGCACGTGCAGACTGTGGTGCAGCCAGACCAGGTGCAGCAATACGGAACTTGCTTTCAGCAAAGAATAGCGAAATGATCAGGAACAATGTTGAACTGAGCAAGAAGACGTAGACACCGTAGTGATACAGCATATCTGTCGTCACTTCCTTGTTCAGTGAAGCCACCACAACAATTAATAGACATGGACGTAATACCACACCGAGTGAACCCGACATGGCGGTTGCTGCCAAGGCAAACTGACGGCGACCACCGGCATTCCACACTTCCTTATAAATGATCGCACCTGCAGCAATCACGAAAATCCCGGATGCACCGGTATAAGCGGTTGGTAATGCAGCTGCCAGCAGGATTAACCAGGTCAAGGTTTCTGGCGCCAGATTCCATGGACGCAGGATATTCAGGAACATGTCTACGACACGGGTTTGTTTCAGCAACATACCGGCCCAGATAAATAAGGCCAGATTCAGGAAGATGCTCGAAAACTCAACCAGTTGCCCCAGATAGATGCCCTGACCCATCGGGTAATCCATCAAGAAGACAAAGTTAAACCCGGTACTGATAGCCATATAGGCATAAAGTGGCACGCTTAAGAAAGCCAGTCCGAAACTACCCCCTTCTCGGGTCGCCTGAGGTGGCTTAATGACTTGGTACAGACTGATCAGGGTCAATGTCCCAAAGAGAATCATCCATAGCCAGTAGACATACTTCATGTCTCCCATCGGCACCCCGGAATTCAGCACCGACATATATTGGCTGTAGGAAGAATAGACCAGGAAACTGTTCGCGATCAGCATCGCCACAGAATAGACTTTGAAATCGATACGGGTGGCTGGACTACGTAGACCAATATGATGGGTTTTCAATGTCGCGCTGATTGCAGCAAATACCACCATAATGATGAGCAGCAAGGCACGGTTTTCAGTCCCGAACTTGAAAATGCCAAAGAATGAAGTTTCAAAACTGCGATAGGCACGAATACTTGGATGCGCTTCAATATGCGTTATCGCCTTGTCATAGAATTGGTAAGACTCTTCACAAACCTGTTGTGCCTGCATCACTGCAGCACGCACATCCGCTTCAGAACGTACACCGAAGAAATCGGCATATTCATCGGCGGCATCTGCTTTCATCTGCTCCTGAACTTTTTGATCGACATTAATATTACGATCACATTGTGGTGCTTTCGGTTCAGCACGCAAAAACGAATATTGCATGCCTGTCGCCGGATCACCATACAGACGCTCGCCCATACGCAGTAACTGACCATGAATCATTTCCCCGGTTCCAATCACTAAGGTCAGTAAGAGCAAGATGAGCACGACAAAGGTCGAGATCCACTCTGTCCAGATATAACGTAACAGACCTAATCCCGATCTGTTTTGATTATCGTTGTGCATGTATTTTCCTATTCTTGTTTTCGCGCCTTACATTCTTTTAAGCGCTGGTCTTCCTGTCTGCCCCGAAAATTCCTTTACAAGGGTCAGTATCATTATTTTCTATTTTGACTCTGCATGAAAATCAGCAGAATAAAAATGACAGTTTATCTTTTCTTTTTGTCTTTTCTGCCAACAGTTTCAGCTATCCTGGACATAATTGCCCAAGATATAGAGCAATGCGACTACCACTCCCCAGATCACCCCTAATAAATGCGCTTCGACCAGTACCGGACTGCCGATAAGTTGTGCAGTTTCCTGATTTCCAATGGTATTTTCCCAAATCAGTTTGGCAAAGATTAAAAATAACACCAGTACGGCAAATCCACGTTCGCGTTGATAAAGCAAATGCACACAGGCGACTGCGACATAGGCCCCATGTAATACCCCGGATAGTCCTGCATATGCTTCAATATTTGGCAGGAAAAAATAAAAACTCAGGCTGATCAACGGCGGCAGAATCAAAAGAATCGAGACGAAATGCCACACAGATGCACGGGGGAAAATGAAAGGTAGACAGATAAAGGCAAGAATATTCAGAAAATAATGGGCCCAGCCGACATGCACCCAGTGCGCGGTCCAGAGCCGCCAAAACTCCCCGAGCAGGCTTTCCTGCCAGTAGATGAAAGCATCGTTAAAGATTTGCAAACTCGCTGAAAGAGAGACAAAAGCCGCCAGAAAAATAATTTTTCGTCGAAGATGTTGATCTTGCATCGGCTCCTTGAACTCCTTTCAGCATATTGAAAATGACCTCTATGAGCATCATTCACTTAATTTTTCATTAAATTATAGGTCAGCGCTAAACAGATCATCCAGTTCTGAAGAATTATCTGTTTCATCCCAGAAAGTCTGCATGCCATCATCTGCACTACGAATACCGGTATTTTCAGTCCAGTAACGGTCAGAAATACCATTCACCATAATGGCAGCCATACTGTCGATCAGCTTGAACTGAGGATTGACTGGCTTTTCATCACTACGTGCCTGATCAAAGGTTCTTAACGCATCACGAATTTTGGCATCATCCCCACTGGCCTGTGCCGCTACAGCATATAAGGCATGTGATAAACGTACACCTTTTTGCTCACCGATTTGTACTGACTGTTTCAGAGTTTGGTAAGGATCAGGTTTTCCATCACCTGCCCCTGGCAATAAAGTCCAGATCACAGCACGGGTTGCATTTGGCGCGCCCCAGAATTTGGTATTATCCAGACAGGTCATGCCACGCTCAACCACAGCCGCAATATCTTTAGGTACTTGTACGGCCCCACCCGAGTTAATGTCATTGGTCATGGCTTGTAAGCCACTCAGCATGCCCAGCAGATAAACTGTCTGTTCAATATCACTGTTCATGCGTGGACAGCCTTCACCCAGCGCTTTTTTATATTTTTTCTCATAACGGGTCTGGAATAACTGATAGCCCGTGTACTGACGTTGTGCGGCCAGTGCAGCCCAGCGTTTCTGCTCAATCCGCGCATCCTGAGCTTCAGTCACCTGATTGACTTTAGAAGCACGCAGATACCGTAGCTCTGCATCCAGCGCTTTCTGCTCGGCACAAATCCCCGCTGCGGAGTACATCAGTACCGCAACACGAGTCGGATCAGCCCCCATTTCCTTGGTCGACATGATGGCTGGTGTTAAAGAATTCCCGGAATTACACACCATCTCGGCATCATCCATCGCCAGGATTGGTGGAACAATATGCTTTTCAGTGAAGCCCAGCGCCACATTGGCACCGGTTTTAATGACCTGAGAACATCCTGTTAGAACTGTTGTTGTTATTGCAATGGTCGCCATACCTTGGCATATTTTTCGGACGCTCGACATTTTCCTGTCCTCTATAATTGTGATTATGTCCATTATTCTGCTAAACATATCAGAAGCATATAACGAATAAAAGAGTATTTACTCTAATTTAGACCAGACACTTTGCCATTAAATTTCCCAGCTGCAATTGACTGTAGTAGATAAAATCCCAAATTTTGGGCAAAAAAAAGTAGCATTGCGACGGTTCAGCACATGCTACTTATCAACTTGGCAAGCCGAGAAGAAAATAGGTTCTCGAGCTTAATTCTGTTATTTAGGTGAAAATCTGTCCTTCAGCACCGTTCCCAGCCGTCCTATGACTAGGGCCATCACAATCGCAACGATCAAAAACATCCACATTGGAAATTCCATCATGATCTCCTGTGTTCGCTGTTGGTGACTTAAATGTACCTGCTTATAAAAAAAGCAGCTGAAAAATTGTCAGACAATTCATTGTTTTTACAGAGAAATGTGATTTTTTGTCTGACAATTCAAGCGGGGTTAGCGGATAAATCTTTATTTTTAATCAATTTATTTAAAATTTCGGAATATCATTTGTCGGACAATTAAAGTATTTTTGTCAAAACTTTCAAAGACTTCCATTGTTTAAAAGGCAACTGGTCACACCAGATGAGCAACGGACGTGCTTTTGCATGCTGGAAATACACCACGATATAAGCTTGGTGATCAATCACGTGACTGATCAACACTCGCCGTGTGCCTTGCGCAGCTGCTGTCAGTGACCATTCACGTCCATCCAGATATTCAAACTGCTCAATGTGCGGTGTCTTACGATAAAACAACTGGTAGATGACCACTCCGATGACGCCACAAACCAGCCAAATTATCACAGGCAATAACTGATACAGCAGGAACATTAATACAGCGAAAATAAAAAGCTGAAACACCAGCGCACACTTGCTGCGTTTCAGCTTGAAACAACGATTATCCATGAACGTAAAATTTAAGCTTCTTGATAAAATCTTTTAATTCAGGGCGTGGGGGTTCAGACACTTCCATAAACCAGTCCAGCAGGTCTGGATCTTCCTGTGCAACCAGCTCAGCAAACATCTGTTTTTCGAAGGGATCAGCAGTGAGATAATAGTTTTTCACGTAGGGATCAAAATATACATCGATCTCTTTCAAGCCACGACGCGCGCGATAAATCACTTTGCGCTCTTCTAAGGTGATGTCATCAGTCATCGAATTTTCCCAACTCGTTACAAACCTGAGTAGTTTACCTTAAGCCATTGCTGAATTTCGAGGTATTTCATACAAATGACCAAAAGCATCAGTAGATTCCCCAGATTTGAACATTCAGCTCATTGTTCCCTCATCTGCTCTATCTTAAGTTAAATAAAACATCACAATAAGGGAATTATAAGATGCATTCGAGCGCGATCCGTCCATTGGCCAGCATGCTGCCACGTCAGCTTTTCAATGATGAACATGAAGCCTTTCGGGAGATGGTCCGTAAATTCTATGAAAAGGAAGTGATTCCTCATACAGAAAAATATGAACAGCAACAGCATATCGATCGTGAGCTCTGGAATAAAGCCGGTGAACTTGGCCTTCTCTGTGCCACGATGCCTGAAGCTTATGGCGGTTCAGGGGTGGATCGTTTATACAGTATGATCCTGATCGAGGAACAGGCCTATGCAGGCGACTCTGCGACAGGATTTTCACTGCACTCCGATATCGTGGCCAATTATATTCTGAACTTTGGCAATGAAACACAAAAGCAGCAATGGCTCCCGAAAATGGCTACAGGTGAAGTGGTCACGGCAATTGCGATGACCGAACCTGGAACTGGCTCAGACCTGCAGGCAGTACGCACCAGTGCGGTATTAGAGGGTGATGAGTATGTGATTAATGGTTCCAAGATATTCATTACCAATGGCTATCTTTGTGATACGGCAATTGCGGTATGTAAGACGGGTCATAGTGAGAAAGGCTCTGCCAATCTTTCTTTGATTATGGTCGAAGCAGATCGTGCAGGATTTAGTAAAGGTAAACCCTTAAATAAAATCGGCATGAAAGGTCAGGATACCTGTGAACTGTTCTTTGACAATGTCCGTGTGCCTAAAGAAAACCTGCTAGGTCAGGAAGGCATGGGTTTTATGATGCTGATGAAAGAACTGGCTTGGGAGCGGTTAATTGTGGCCATCATATGTCAGGCAGGGGCAGAAGCGGCATTCGCACATACGGTAAAATACACCAAAGAACGTCAAGCCTTTGGCAAACCGATCAGCGCTTTTCAAAATACCCGTTTTAAACTGGCAGAACTGCGTACCGAAATTGAAATCTGCCGAGCTTATCTGGACCGTTGTATGCAACTACAGCTTATTCAAAAATTGGGAGTTGATGCCGCCGCAGCTGCTAAATACAAAATTTCTGAACTGTATAGCAAAGTGGTGGATGAATGCCTACAACTGCATGGCGGTTATGGCTATATGCTGGAATATCCGATTGCACGAGCGTACCTGGATAATCGCGCGAACCGCATTTATGCAGGAACCAATGAAATCATGAAGGAACTGATTTCCAGATCACTCTAATTTGAAATATGAAAAAGGAGTACATCAGGTACTCCTTTTATCTATGTCTATACTTAAGACACCAATCTTGGCTTGGCTGGCACAGCACTGGATTTCGATTTGAATTTCAATACTCCATCTTCAAAAGATGCCGTTTTAAGCTCTTTACGGTCTGCCAGATAATTATTGGATACTTTCCAAGGTGCATGCTTACCCTGTTTCGGCATCACATCTGCGGCACGGGCAATATAGCCTGAAGTTAAACTACCCATCACCGTATCTTCAAGTAATTCCGTAGCATCCCCTTCTGGAATCACTTCATCATAACCATGCTGATCCATATAATTGAGCAGACGGCAGATATATTCTGCGGCAATATCCACTTTCAAGGTCCAGGAAGCATTGATATAACCAATAATCAGCGCCATATTTGGCACATCACTGAGCATGACCCCTTGATACAGCATATGCTTCGACGTATCCAAAGGCTTGCCATCCATCGTGGCCTGAATACCACCCAGAATCTGAATATTTAAACCAGTAGCAGACACAATAATATCCGCATCCAGATATTTACCTGATTTCAGCTGAATCCCAGTTTCAGTAAATTTCTCGATATGATCTGTTTCTACAGATGCATGACCTTCACGCAGGATTTTGAATAAATCCCCATCTGGCACTACACATAGGCGCTGATCCCAAGGTTCATAATTCGGGGTAAAGTGTTTCATATCCACTTTCCCTTTCAACTGAAACTGTACAGATTTCAATAATAAGGTTTTCAGTAGTTTTGGCTGTTTTTGTGCGAGTGCATAGATACCACGCTGCATGCCAATATTACGCGCACGGGTCAGCTTATAAGCCACATCTTCTGGCAATAATTTACGCATTTTTGAGTAAATCATGTCGATCGAAGGAACTGAGGCGATATAGGTGGGAGAGCGTTGTAACATGGTCACATGCCCTGCACCGCCTTTCACCATGGCTGGAACTAATGTTATTGCTGTCGCACCACTGCCAATAATCACTACTTTTTTTCCGCTATAGTCCAGATTTTCAGGCCAATGCTGCGGGTGAATAAATGTACCTTTGAATGCTTCCTGATGCGGGAATTCCGGCTGGAAGCCTTGATCATAATTGTAGTAACCCGTACAGCCAAGAACAAAGTTAGCGATCCAGGTCTGCTTTTTGCCCTGAGCGTTTTCAGCTACGACTGACCATTTACGTGTCGCTGAATCATAATTGGCACTAACGACGCGATGTTGAAAATGAATTTTTGAGCTCAAGTTAAATTCCTGAACCACTTCTGCAAGATAATTTTTAATTGCCGAGCCAGAAGCCAATACACTTTCTTTTTTCCAAGGCTTAAAGTTGAAGCCAAAAGTCGACATGTCCGAATCTGAACGGATACCAGGATATTTAAACAGGTCCCACGTACCGCCAAAGCTTTCGCGACGTTCAATAATTTCGAATGAGCGTTGAGGACTATGTTTAGAAAGATGGGCCGCCAGACCAATTCCCGAGATCCCCGCGCCTACAATTAAAATATCAACTTGCTTTTCCATATTCTTCTTTTTCCTGAGCATTGTCATATATTTTATTAAATCACAAAATTGACAATACACAATGTCAAGTTTGAATAAAAGTGATTATTTTCTTATCTTTTCAGGACAAATTTCTAAACTGCCTGATAATGGGTAAATGCAAGACAATAAAAAAGGCCGGTTTATTCAACCGACCTTTTCGAACAACGTTTGCTGCTCTACACGAAATTAGTTAACTTCGCGATCTACTAGCTCAACGTAAGCCATCGGTGCAGCATCACCTGCACGGAAGCCCGCTTTAAGAACACGTAGATAACCGCCGTTACGCTCTTTGTAACGAGGGCCAAGAACGGTAAATAATTTACCAACAGTTGCAGCTGAACGAGTACGAGCAAACGCCAAACGACGGTTTGCTACTGTATCGACTTTAGCTAAAGTGATTAAAGGCTCAGCAACACGACGTAATTCTTTTGCTTTAGGCACAGTTGTTTTGATCAACTCGTGCTCGAACAAAGAGTTAGCCATGTTTTGGAACATCGCTTTACGATGACTGCTTGTACGGCCTAATTTCACACCACTATTACGATGACGCATGGTGATAGTCCTACTTAATTAACGGCTACGATAGGCGAAACGATCGTCCATACGGAGACTAGCTGGTGGCCAGTTCTCTAAACGCATGCCGAGTTGTAAGCCTTTGGAAGCCAGAACATCTTTGATCTCAGTAAGCGATTTTTTACCAAGGTTAGGAGTTTTAAGTAACTCAACCTCAGTACGCTGTACAAGATCACCAATGTAGTAAATGTTTTCTGCTTTCAAACAGTTAGCAGAACGAACAGTTAGCTCTAGATCATCTACTGGACGAAGCAAAATTGGATCAACTTCTTCACGAGGTTCTTGAGCCACAGGAGCTTGATCTTTCTGAAGATCAACAAAGATTGCAATTTGTTGTTGCAAGATTGTTGCCGCTTTGCGGATTGCTTCTTCAGGATCAACTGTACCGTTGGTTTCAAGATCAATGACCAGTTTATCAAGGTCAGTACGTTGTTCTACACGAGCGTTTTCCACTGTGTAAGATACACGTTTGATCGGGCTGTAAGATGCATCTAACTGTAAACGACCCACTGGGCGAGTCTCGCCTTCTGGGAAACGTGAGTCAGAAGTCTCATAGCCACGGCCTTGAGCCACTTTCAGGCGCATCTTAAGATTGCCTGATGCACTTAATGTGCCGATCAAGTGTTCAGGGTTAACCACTTCAACATTATGAGGTAAACGAAGGTCAGCCGCAGTTACGTCGCCTGGACCTTGTTTCTCTAATGTTAAATAAGCTTCATTTTGATCGAACAGCTTAATAGACAATCCTTTTAGGTTCAGCAAGAGCTCGACGATGTCCTGCTGCAAGCCTTCCAAAGTACTGTACTCGTGCTCAACACCTTCAATCTCAACTTCTACCACAGCAGCGCCAGGTAAAGAAGAAAGAAGGATGCGACGTAAAGCATTGCCCAGAGTATGACCAAAGCCACGCTCTAAGGGTTCTAGAATAACTTTTGCCGAGGTCCCGCTTGCCGCTTCGACCTTGATCGCTTGCGGAGTTAGAAACTCATTTGCAGTACGCGTCATATTGCTACCTCAAGGATTATTTAGAATACAATTCTACAATCAAGCTTTCGTTGATTTCAGCAGGTAAATCAGAACGATCCGGTGCAGCTTTGAACGTACCTTCTAGTTTAGAATGATCTACTTCCATCCAAGAAGGAATGCCACGTTGAGCAGCTAATTCAATTGCGTTTTTGATACGTAATTGTTGTTTAGCGCCTTCGTGAACTGCAATCACGTCACCAGCTTTAACTTGGATAGACGCGATGTTAACGCGGCGGCCATTTAAAGTGATTGAACGGTGAGATACTAACTGACGAGCTTCTGCACGTGTAGAACCAAAACCCATGCGATAAACAACGTTATCAAGACGGCTTTCGAGCAATTTCAACAGGTTTTCACCAGTTGCGCCTTTAACACGAGCAGCTTCTTTGTAGTAGTTACTAAATTGACGCTCTAAAACACCGTACATACGACGTACTTTTTGTTTTTCACGTAATTGTAGTGAGTACTCAGATTGTTTACCGCCACGAGCTCCACCATGTTGACCAGGAGCTTTAGCGTGTTTTTTAGTTTTGACGTCAAATGGTTTAACGCCAGATTTTAATTGCAGGTCTGTCCCTTCGCGGCGAGAGAGTTTGCATTTTGGACCAATATAACGAGCCATGAATGTTTCTCCTTACACGCGACGTTTTTTAGGTGGACGGCAACCGTTGTGAGGGATTGGAGTCACATCGGTAATGCTGTTAATTTTATAACCCACTGCACCTAATGCACGAACCGCAGACTCACGACCTGGACCAGGACCTTTCACAAGGACGTCCAAGTTTTTCAAACCGTAATCTAAAGCAGCTTTACCAGCAACTTCAGCAGCTACCTGAGCAGCAAACGGAGTTGATTTACGTGATCCACGGAAGCCTTGTCCACCTGAAGTGGCCCAAGCCAGTGCATTACCTTGACGATCGGTAATAGTCACAATGGTGTTATTAAAAGAAGCGTGAATGTGTGCAACACCTTCAGAGACGGTACGAGTGACCTTCTTGCGTGTGCGAGTATCTTTAGCCATCTTTTAGCTTCCAGAAATCTTATTTCTTAATTGGTTTGCGCGGACCTTTACGGGTACGTGCGTTAGTTTTGGTGCGTTGACCACGGACAGGCAAGCTGCGACGATGACGAAGACCGCGGTAGCAGCCTAAATCCATTAAACGTTTAATGTTCATGGAAATTTCGCGACGTAAATCACCTTCGGTCGGAACCTTGGCAATTTCTGCACGAATCGCATCAAGCTGAGCGTCATCTAATTCACGGATCTTAGTAGTAGTTGGGATACCCGCAGCAGCTAAGATTGACTTAGCAGTGTGGCGACCAATACCAAAGATGTACGTTAGAGAGATAACAGCATGCTTGTTATCCGGAATGTTTACACCGGCAATACGAGCCATTCAATTTTCTCCAAAAAGGCAGTAGAGATAATCAACCGCCCCACAAAAATCTTGAGGGGCGGATAATAACCCAATTCGCCTACTGAAATCAACAGGTCTTGATCAGATTAACCTTGACGCTGCTTATGACGAGGTTCTGCGCTACAAATTACGCGAATAACCCCATTACGACGGATAACTTTGCAGCTACCACAAATTTTCTTTACAGAAGCTTGTACTTTCATGATGAAACCTCTAAGTGCGCTTATCCCTTAGGATGAGCAGTCGTTTTTCTCATTAACGTTTGATTGTCATACTGGTGCGAGGTGAGATGTGCTTGAAGCTGAGCCATAAAGTCCATCACCACCACTACCACGATCAGCAACGATGTTCCGCCCAAGCTAAATGGAATACCAAAAGAGCTTTGCAGAATCATCGGCATTAAACAGATGACAGTGATGTATATCGCGCCGATAAAGGTCAAACGATTGAGAATATGATCTAAGTAACGAGCAGTTTGCTCACCTGGACGAATACCAGGCACGTAAGCTCCGCTGCGTTTCAAGTTCTCTGACACTTCTTTAGGACTAAATACCAGTGCTGTATAGAAGTAACAGAAAAAGATAATTAACGCACCAAAGAGCACCAAATACAACGGCTGACCAGGCGATAACACCAATGCCAAGTCTTGTAGACTACGCTTGATAATTCCTGCACTTGGATCCGAACTACCAACCCACTGACCTAAGCTCGCTGGGAACAAAAGTAAAGAGCTGGCAAAAATTGCCGGAATTACACCCGCCATATTAATTTTTAATGGCAAGTGCGTTTGCTGTGCAGTAAATACACGACGTCCCTGCTGCTTTTGAGCATAGTTCACCGGAATACGACGTTGCGCCTTCTCGATAAACACAATCGCTGCAAGTACAGCAATCGATAACAGACCAAAAATTGCTAATCCAATTAGACTAGACTGGCCATTATCAACTGAAGTTAGAGACTGCATAACTAAAGTCGGCAATCCTGCAACGATACCTGCGAAGATGATCATGGAAATACCATTGCCCACCCCACGCTCGGTAATCTGTTCACCCAGCCACATCAAGAACATGGTCCCCGCAACCAAAGAGGTTACCGCAGGAACATAAAAAGCCAGACCAGAGGTCAGGGTAATTCCCTGGCTGATCAGGCCAGCACACATACCAATTGCTTGCACAAGTGCAAGGAACAGCGTGCCTTGTCGTGTGTATTGGTTAATCTTACGTTTGCCCTGCTCGCCTTCTTTTTTCAAAGCTTCGAGCTGAGGAACCACAGTAGACATTAACTGCACGATAATCGATGCAGAGATGTATGGCATGATCCCTAAAGCAAGAATCGACATTCGCTCTAATGCACCACCCGAAAACATGTTAAACAAACCAAGGATGGTACCTTGGTTTGCATTAAACAGATTTTCTAGTGCGGCATTATTAATCCCTGGTACTGGAATATGCGCTCCTAGTCGAAACACCAACAACGCACCAATGAGAAACATCATTCGACGAATAATTTCACGGTATTTCACATGAAATGGTTGGCCTTTCATCATGTTGACATGACCTGAAGAACTAGGAGTCATAGACACTGGGGATTACTCCTCGACTTTACCGCCAGCAGCTTCAACAGCAGCTTTAGCGCCTTTAGTCAATGCAACACCTTGTACAGTGAATGCACGAGTAATTTCACCAGAAAGTACGATACGAGCACGAGTCATGTCTTTACGTACAACGTTCGCAGCTTTTAAAGTTTCAAGAGACACGATGTCGCCTTCAACTTTAGCAAGCTCAGATAAACGTACTTCAGCAGTTTTCAAAGCCAATTGGCTAGTGAAACCGAATTTAGGCAAACGACGATAAAGTGCAGTTTGACCACCTTCGAAACCTGGACGAGTACCACCGCTCTTACGTGAGTTTTGACCTTTGATACCACGACCACCAGTCTTACCAACGCCAGAACCGATACCACGACCTAGACGAAGGTTGTCACGCTTAGCACCTTCTGCAGGTGCAATTGTATTTAAACGCAGAGTCATGGCTTATTCCTCTACACTAACCATATAGTAGACTTGGTTGATCATACCACGGTTAGAAGGCGTATCTTGCACTTCTACAGTATGACCAATACGACGCAGACCTAAACCTTTCAGGCTCAGCTTGTGATTTTTCAAGCGGTGCGATGCAGATTTAGTCTGGGTAACTTTAATCGTTTTCATGATTGATTACCCTTGAATTTGTTCTACTGTTAAACCACGTTTCGCAGCAACTTTCTCAGGAGAAGTCATATCACGCAAACCGTTAAAAGTTGCGTTTACTACGTTAGCAGCGTTTGTAGAGCCATAACATTTAGTTAATACATTACGTACGCCAACAGCTTCTAAAACTGCACGCATCGCGCCACCAGCAATTACACCAGTACCTTCAGAAGCAGGTTGCATGTAAACGCGGCTTGCACCGTGACGAGCATTGATAGGGTGCTGAACAGTACCATCAACAAGGTCAACAGTAATCATGTTACGACGAGCAGCTTCAAGTGCTTTAGAAATAGCAGCTGGAACTTCACGCGCTTTACCACGACCAAAACCTACGCGACCATTACCATCACCCACAACAGTTAATGCTGTGAAAGAGAAGATACGACCACCCTTAACAACTTTGGCTACACGATCAACGGCAACCAGCTTTTCAACAAGACCTTCGTTTTGTTCAACTTTAGCCATGATTAGAACTCCAAGCCGTTTTCACGGGCAGCATCAGCCAAGGCTTTGATACGACCATGATATTTGAAACCAGAACGGTCAAATGCAACTTTAGTAACACCAGCTGCTTTAGCGCGTTCTGCGATTAAAGCACCTACTTTTTGAGCTGCTTCAACGTTACCAGTAGTACCCGCACGTAAAGTAGCGTCTAGAGTAGAAGCTTGCGCTAATACTTTGCCACCATCTGCTGAGATAACTTGAGCATAGATGTGACGCGGAGTGCGGTTTACACACAAACGAGTCGCACCCAATGCACGGATGTGCAAGCGTGTGCTTTTCGCACGACGCAAACGGGATTGTTTCTTTTCGTTCATAAGAACCTCGCGCCTTATTTCTTCTTAGCTTCTTTACGAAGTACAACTTCGTCAGAATAACGAACACCTTTACCTTTATAAGGCTCTGGTGGACGGTAACCACGGATATCTGCAGCGACTTGACCTAGAACTGCTTTATCAGCAGATTTAAGTACGATTTCAGTTGCAGTTGGAGTTTCAGCAGTTACACCTTCAGGAAGCGTATAGTCGATCGGGTGAGAGAAACCAAGGTTAAGGTTAACAACGTTACCTTTAACCGCAGCTTTATAACCAACACCGATAAGTTGTAACTTACGTTCGAAACCTTCGCTTACACCTTTTACAAGGTTGTTAAGCACAGCGCGAGCAGTACCAGCTTGCATCCAAGCGTCTTTAGATTCAGCTTTAGGAGCAATAACTAGAGTACCGTCTTCCTGTTTTAGCTCGACCAGCGCATGCAGGTTGAAAGACAATGTACCTTTGCTGCCTTTCACTTCGACCTGCCGGCCGTTCTGAGTAACTGTTACACCGTTAGGTACAGTTACTGGGGCTTTAGCCACACGAGACATGAGGAATCACCTATTAAGAAACAAAAGCAATAACTTCACCACCAACGCCTGCAGCACGTGCAGCGCGATCAGTCATGATGCCTTTGCTTGTAGAAACAATTGCAATACCTAAACCTTGCTTAACGCTTGGAAGTGCATCTTTACCGCGATACTGACGTAGACCTGGACGGCTTACGCGTTTCACAGTTTCGATAACTGGCTTGCCTTCAAAATATTTTAAAGTCAAAGTAAGAGTTGCTTTGCCTTCAACTTCAGCAACTTCTACGTTTGAAATATAACCTTCTTGTTGAAGTACGTTAGCAATCGCAACTTTCAACTTAGAATTAGGCATAGAAACAGTTTGTTTCTTTGCCATTTGTGCGTTACGAACACGTGTTAGCATGTCGGCAACGGTATCTTGCATACTCATTTATAGTGCTCCTTACCAGCTTGCCTTAACAACGCCAGGTACATCACCTTGCATTACTTTATCGCGTACCATGTTACGGCTTAAGCCGAACTTACGGAAGTAACCATGAGGACGACCAGTTAAACCACAACGGTTACGTAGACGTACTGGAGATGCATTACGTGGTAATGCCTGTAATTTCATCATCGCATCGAAACGTTCTTCATCTGAAGCATTTACGTTTGCAATGATTGCTTTTAATTCAGCACGTTTTGCAGCGTATTTAGCAACAGTAGCTTCGCGTTTCAATTCGCGATTAATCATACTTTTCTTAGCCATTTCGACCTCTTATTTGAACGGGAAGCCGAATGCACGCATTAGCGCACGGCCTTCGTCATCGGTGCGAGCAGTCGTAGTGATGGTAATGTCCATACCACGAATACGGTCAATCTTGTCAAAATCGATCTCAGGGAACATGATCTGTTCTTTAAGACCCATTGAGTAGTTACCACGACCATCAAATGATTTCGCAGAGAAACCACGGAAGTCACGGATACGAGGAATCGCAATCGAGATCAGACGGTCTAAGAATTCGTACATACGTTCGCCGCGTAAAGTAACTTTACAACCAATCGGCCAACCATCACGGATTTTGAAACCAGCGATAGATTTACGAGCTAACGTAAGAACTGGTTTTTGACCAGCGATAGCTTGCATATCAGAAAGAGCACCATCAAGGAGTTTCTTGTCAGCAGAAGCTGCACCAACACCCATGTTGATAGTGATTTTAGTGATGCGAGGGATCTCCATCACATTCTTAATTCCCAATTGTTCTTTTAATTGAGCTTTAAGTTCGTCGTTGTAACGTGCTTTAAGTCTGGCCATTGCCTTTTTCAACCTATTACTTCGCTACCGCCACTGATTCACCATTAGATTTGAATACGCGAGTTTTCACGCCGTCAATCGTTTGGTAACCAACACGGTCAGCCTTTTGGGTTGTAGCATTAAAAATTGCCACGTTTGAAATGTGAAGCGAAGCTTCTTGAGTTACGATGCCGCCTTCAGCGCCAGTAACACGGTTCGGCTTTTGATGCTTCTTCACCAAGTTAAGGCCTTCAACCTTAACGCGGTCATTAGAAACAGACAGAACAGTACCCTGTTTGCCTTTTTCTTTACCTGCGATCACAATTACTTGATCGCCTTTTTTAATCTTAGCCATGATCGCCTCTTATAGAACTTCAGGAGCCAATGAAATAATTTTCATGAACTGTTCAGTACGAAGTTCACGAGTCACTGGTCCGAAAATACGAGTTGCAATCGGCGCTTTGTTGTTGTTCAAAATAACAGCAGCGTTATCGTCGAAACGAATCACTGAACCGTCTGGACGACGGATACCGAATTTTGTACGTACAACTACTGCATTCATCACGTCACCTTTTTTAACACGTGCGCGTGGAATTGCTTCTTTTACAGTAACTTTAATAATGTCGCCAACAGAAGCATAACGACGATGTGAACCACCAAGTACTTTAATACATTGTACGCGGCGAGCACCACTGTTGTCTGCTACGTCGAGCATAGTTTCGGTCTGAATCATTGCCCTACTCCAAAACCGAGCATCACCGGTCACAATTTCGAAAGGCTCAAAGAGTACTCGAAATTGACCGATGATGCAACAAGAACGTTAATTACTCAGCAGCTGCTTCAACAACTTCAACTAAAGTCCATGACTTAGTTTTAGACATTGGGCGGCTTTCTTTAATGGTTACAACGTCGCCAACTTTAGCTGTGTTGTTCTCATCATGAGCATGTAATTTTGTTGAACGGCGGATTGATTTGCCATACAACGGGTGTTGAACACGGCGTTCGATAAGAACAACGATAGATTTTTCCATCTTGTCGCTTACTACTTTGCCTGTTAACGTGCGGACTGTATTTTCACTCATTGTCCGTTCCCCTGTTTTTCGGTAAGGAGGGTCTTGATACGAGCAATAGTCTTGCGAGTCAATTGCACTTCGTGCGATTTACCCAATTGACCAGTTGCTTTCGCCATACGAAGACGGAATTGGTTTAGCTGTTGCTCATCAAGCAAAGCTGTCAACTCTTCTACCGACTTTTCACGTAGATCTTTAGTTTTCATTACATTACCGTCCGAGTCACGATAGTGGTTTTAAACGGAAGTTTAGCAGCAGCAAGCGTGAACGCTTCGCGAGCTAGGTCTTCGTTAACACCATCAATTTCGTACAAGACTTTACCTGGTTTGATTTGGCAAACCCAGTATTCCACAGAACCTTTACCTTTACCCATACGCACTTCAAGTGGTTTAGAAGTAATTGGCTTGTCCGGGAATACACGGATAAAGATTTTACCACCACGTTTAATACGACGGCTAATTGTACGACGCGCTGCTTCAATTTGACGTGCAGTCATTTGACCACGTTCGATTGATTTAAGTGCGATAGTACCAAAAGATACTGAGCTACCGCGGTGAGCTAGACCAGTGTTACGGCCTTTTTGCACCTTACGGAATTTAGTACGTTTAGGTTGCAACATGGATTATTCTCCTTTTTCAGCAGAACGATCATTGCGACGACCACGACGCTCTTGACCTTCACCACGACCGCGACCGCGTTTAGCTGGACGTTCTTCAGCTGGAGCTGGGTTCATGACTTGTTTCATGCCACCCAAGATCTCGCCACGGAAGATCCAAACTTTAACACCAATCGTACCGTAAGTAGTCTCAGCACGCATAGTCGCGTAGTCGATATCTGCACGAAGAGTATGTAGAGGTACACGACCTTCACGATACCATTCAGTACGAGCAATCTCAGCACCACCTAAACGGCCTGAAACTTCTACTTTGATACCTTTCGCACCAGCACGCATAGTGTTTTGAACCGCACGCTTCATAGCACGACGGAACATTACACGTTTTTCCAATTGAGAAGCGATAGCTTCAGCAACTAGACGCGCGTCTAAGTCTGGACGATCAATTTCGTTGATACTTACTTGCGCAGGAACACCCATAATAGATGTTAATTCGCGTTGTAATTTCTCAATGTCTTCGCCTTTTTTACCGATTACGATACCAGGACGAGCAGTGCTAATAGTTACTTTAGCAGCGCCTGTTGGACGTTCGATAAGAATATTGCTGATCATTGCATTCTTAAGTTTTTTAGTTAAAAACTCACGAACTTGCAAATCTTTAAGCAAGTATTCAGCGTATTGTTTCGGACTCGCATACCAGTTAGCGTTATGACGTTTCACAACACCTAGGCGGATACCGATTGGATGAACCTTCTGACCCATATCAAACCCCTACCTTAACGGTGATGTGACAAGTACGCTTAGT
The DNA here is from genome assembly GCF_013419905.1 of Acinetobacter sp. YH12046. Lineage (NCBI taxonomy): Bacteria > Pseudomonadati > Pseudomonadota > Gammaproteobacteria > Moraxellales > Moraxellaceae > Acinetobacter > Acinetobacter sp. YH12046. The sequence continues at coordinate 39,232 of NZ_VOZF01000012.1, read as the reverse complement.
AATACGATCTGCACGGCCTTTAGCACGTGGCATAATACGTTTCAGGCTCATGCCTTCATCAACGTAGATCGTAGAAACTTTAAGGTCGTCTACATCTAAACTGTTATTATGTTCAGCGTTTGCAATTGCAGATTCCAACGCTTTCTTAACCAATACTGCAGCTTTTTTGTTGCTGAAGTTTAAGATGTTAAGAGCGTGCGCAACAGATTTGCCGCGGATAAGATCTGCAACCAAACGAGCTTTTTGTGCCGAGATAGCGGCACCGCGTAATTTAGCAGTTACTTCCATCATAGCACCTATTAACGTTTAGATTTCTTGTCAACACCGTGACCACGGTAGGTACGAGTCGGTGCAAATTCACCAAGCTTGTGTCCAACCATATGTTCAGAGATGATCACTGGAACATGGTTACGGCCATTGTGTACAGAAATTGTTAAACCAACAAAATCCGGGAGGATCATCGAACGACGCGACCAAGTTTTGATCGGCTTACGGTTATTAGCCGCGATAGCCGCTTCAACCTTAGCGAACAAGTGCGCATCGACGAATGGGCCTTTTTTCAGAGAACGAGGCATTGTCAGATTCCTTTACTTGTTACTTAACGCGACGGTCGCGAATAATCATCTTAGTCGTACGCTTGTTGGTACGTGTTTTGTACCCTTTAGCTTTTTGACCCCATGGGCTTACAGGTTGAATACCTTTGTTACGCCCTTCACCACCACCGTGTGGGTGATCAACTGGGTTCATCGCCATACCACGAACGGTAGGACGAACACCACGCCAGCGTGATGCACCAGCTTTACCTAGTGAGCGAAGGTTGCTTTCTGAGTTAGATACTTCACCTAACACAGCGCGGCATTCAACATGAATTTTACGCATCTCGCCTGAACGAAGACGAACGATAGCGTAGGAACCGTCACGACCCAACAACTGAACAGAAGTACCAGCTGAACGAGCTAACTGCGCGCCTTTACCGATTTTAAGTTCGATGTTGTGAAGAGTAGAACCGATAGGCATGTTGCGAAGTGGCAAGCAGTTACCTGGACGGATTGGAGCATCGTTACCAGATTGAACTGAATCACCAGCGCGTAAACCTTTAGGCGCGATGATGTAGCGACGTTCACCGTCAGCATACTTCAACAACGCAATGTGCGCAGTACGGTTTGGATCGTATTCAATACGCTCAACTACAGCTGGGATGCCGTCTTTGTTACGTTTGAAGTCGATTAAACGGTAGTGTTGTTTGTGACCGCCACCAACGTGACGAGTCGTAATGTGACCGTTGTTATTACGGCCGCCAGTACGTTTTTTAGCTTCAACTAGTGGAGCATAAGGCGCGCCTTTGTGAAGGTGATCATGAACCACTTTCTCTACAAAGCGACGTCCTGGAGACGTTGGCTTACATTTTTGAATAGGCATAGTTTTCGTCCTTATTCCGCTGCGCTTTCAGCGGCATCGCCCAAGTCAGCCATTTCAACATCTTGGCCAGCTTTCAGGGTGACGTATGCTTTTTTAACATCAGAACGACGTCCTAATGTTTTACCAAAGCGTTTAGTTTTACCTTTAGTGATCGTAGTGTTAACTTTAACAACTTCTACACCAAACAATTGTTCCACTGCTTTTTTGATTTCAAGCTTGTTTGCATCAAGTGCAACTTTGAATACTTGAACACCAGCAGTTTCACCTAAAACTTGTGCTTTTTCTGAGAAAACAGGTCCTTGCAGGACTTGATATAAACGTTCGTTGTTCATCCGAGTTCTACCTCAATTTTCTTAGCAGCAGCTACAGACATAACAACTTTATCGAACGCGATCAAGCTAACAGGATCGATTGCAGTCGCATCAACCACATCAACGTGTGGAAGGTTACGAGCAGCTAGATACAAGTTCTCATCAACAGCATCAGTAACGATCAATGCACGAGTAGCATTCAAGTCGTTAAGTTTTGCAAGCAATTCTTTAGTTTTTGGAGCTGCAACAGCAAACTCTTCAACTAGAACTAAGCGATCTTGACGAACAAGTTCAGCCAGGATGCATTGCATAGCACCGCGGTACATTTTACGGTTTACTTTTTGAGACCAGTCTTGTGGACGAGCAGCAAAAGTTTTACCACCGCCAACCCAGATTGGGCTACGAATAGAACCAGCACGAGCGCGGCCAGTACCTTTTTGACGGAATGGTTTTTTACCACCGCCAGAAACGTCTGCACGTGATTTCTGAGCTTTAGAACCTTGACGACCACCAGCTAAGTAAGCTGTAACAACTTGGTGTACAAGAGCTTCATTAAATTCACGACCGAACGCAACTTCTGATAATTCAACAGCAGAGCCGGAAACAGTATTTAAATTCACGTTATTTCCCCTCAGGCCTTGATCGTAGGACGAACAGTTACGTCGCCACCAGTAGCGCCAGGAATCGCACCTTTAACTACTAGAACTGAACGTTCTGCGTCGATAGATACAATTTCAAGACCCTGTACAGTTACGCGTTCAGCACCTAAATGGCCAGCCATTTTTTTGCCTTTGAACACGCGACCAGGAGTCTGGTTTTGACCTGTAGAACCTAGAACACGGTGAGAAACAGAGTTACCGTGAGTAGCGTCTTGAGTACGGAAGTTCCAACGCTTAACACCACCCTGGAAACCTTTACCTTTAGACTGACCAGTTACGTCAACAATTTGACCCACTGTGAACAGATCTACACCGATAGTAGCGCCAACTTCACGACCTTCAAGCTCAGCTTCTGAAACGCGGAATTCTTGAACCAGACGACCAGCAGCAACACCAGCTTTCGCGAAGTGACCTTTCTGAGCGTTAGTTACGCGAGATTCGCGACGTTCACCAGTAGTGATTTGAATCGCTTGATAACCATCAGTTTCAAGCGTTTTGATTTGAGTGATGCGGTTAGGATCAACCTCAATCACTGTAACAGGCACAGAAACACCAGCATCTGTAAAGATACGTGTCATACCGCACTTGCGACCGACTAAACCAATAGCCATGTGCATAAACCTCTAAAAAAGCGGCCTAATTAACTTAGAGCGTTAATTAACCCGAAAGCCTTAACCCAATGCGATCTGAACATCAACACCAGCTGCAAGATCTAACTTCATCAATGCATCTACAGTTTTGTCTGTAGGTTGAACGATGTCGATCAAACGTTTGTAAGTGCGGATCTCGTATTGGTCACGCGCATCTTTGTTAACGTGTGGTGATGTTAAAACGTTAAAACGTTCAATGCGTGTAGGCATTGGAATTGGACCACAAACTTGTGCGCCAGTACGTTTTGCTGTTTCTACGATTTCTTGAGCTGATTGATCAATAAGACGGTGATCAAAAGACTTAAGACGGATACGAATTCTCTGGTTAGACATACCAGTTAACTCCAAGCCAAATATATAAAGAATCACTCTTGACGCATCTCACCCCACTATTTTAAGGCAAGTGTCAAGAGCAGTGAAATATCACTAAGGTCGTGATCGATGCCACGACTGTAACGATAGTTAACTACTTTCTTCGCAGTTAACCCCCTTCCTCTCGAAGGGTCGCTTATTATAGCCATTGTTTATTGCATAAGCAAATCCCTTTTACGGTTTTTCTTGCTGTATTTCAATTTATTCGGGAAATCAATTGTTTATTTTTTACTCACTAGGCTGTTTTTTCCAAAACATACTGAATAGCTTGATTTAGTATTTGATTTCCTTGGATAAAATTATTTTTGGTTGTTCTTTTCAGTTGTTGGATGTCCTGTACATATTTTCCAGAAAATTGTGAAATTTCTTCTTCATTTTCCAAAAACAGCTTTAAAGTTTCCGGGGTGATTTCCGGATGAAACTGGAACCCCAAGACATTCTTGCCGAGTTGATACATCTGATTACGACAGGCTTCATTTTCTGCCAGATGAATTGCCCCTTTAGGTAGTTCAAAGGTTTCACTATGCCACTGCATAATTTCAAACTGTTCAGGTAAAATAAAACAATCCTCGGGTACATGCGCGACTTTGCGTACCGTGGTCCAGCCTAACTCCTGCTCCTGGTTACGGCTGACGGCCGCACCCAAGGCATTGGCAATCAGCTGCCCACCTAAACATAGGCCAATCGCCGGTTTGCCTTGAGAAAGATAACGGCGTAACCAGCGTTTTTCGATCTTGAGCCATGGATAATTTGCCTCATCATTGACACTCATGGTGCCTCCCATGATGATCAGCAAATCAACTTCTTCAACTGCTGGTAAAGCTTCTATATCGAGTGGACGATCGACGGGTAAAGCAAAGAATTCAGTCGCAGTAATTTGCGCCTGATGCTGCTTTAAAAAATCAATACAACTACCAAAACCCTCGCCAGCAATATGCTGAAAATAATGTACTTTTAACTGCGACTTCATGCGCCTAAACCTTTTGTTGTAGCTCTCTGATTTTAGGTTTTGCAAAAATGAAGCCAACTTTTTAGCAATGTCAATTTTTTCAACATTTCACAACATAACTGGCAGCAATAATGAGATTCTCTTAAGCTAAAGCAATATTTGATTACATTTAAGAGCATTCACGTGAAAAAAAATCCTCAAACAGCGCTGATTCATGCACCACGAAAGGCCCCGCAATATATTTCCAGTATTCAACCTCCCCTGTTTCGTGCATCCACCATCATCTTTAACAATACTGATGCCCTATTTAATCGCCACTGGACTGATGACTATGACTATAGCTATGGCACGCATGGTACACCGACGACATTTACCTTAGGCGATAGCATTGCCCAGATCGAAGGCGGTCAATATTGCTTGCTGGCACCGAGTGGTTTATCCGCGATTAATCTCGTGAATTCTTGTTTTTTAAGCCAAGGCGATGAAGTGTGGGTTGCAGATAATATCTATGGTCCAAACATGGAACATTTACGTAATCTGGAAACCCGCTATGGTATTCAGGTCAAAGTCTATAATGCGATAGACACGGATACTTTTCAGCCCTCGGAAAAAGCCAAACTGCTTTGGCTGGAAGCGGCGGGTTCCGTGACTTTAGAATTTCCCGATTTGAGTCGCTTGGTCAAGAAGGCTCAAGCCAACAATATCCTCACTGCGCTGGACAATACTTGGGGCGCAGGTCTCGCCTTTAATGCATTTGATTTTGGTGAGGATCATTTAAGTGTCGATATGACCGTGCATGCCCTGACTAAATATCCAAGTGGTGGCGGTGATATTCTGATGGGTTCAGTGGTTACCCGCGATAAAGAATTACATCATAAATTGTTCCGTGCCCATGCCATTCAGGGTATTTCAGTATCAGGTGATGATGTCGCTCAGGTACAACGTAGTCTGGCTTCAATGCAACTCCGATATGAACATCAATCACAAAGCTGCTTAACCTTATTAGACTGGCTCAAACAACAACCAGAATTTGTTCAGGTCTTACATCCGGCTGATACTGACAATGCTGGCCATGAAAACTGGAAAGAAATTTGCAAGCAAGGACATAGTGCCGGACTGGTCAGCGTGATTTTTGACAATAACTACAAGTTGCAAGATATTCGAAATTTCTGTGACAGCTTAAAACTGTTTAAGCTTGGATTTAGCTGGGGTGGCCCTGTGAGTCTGGTCATGCTATATAACTTAAAAGAAATACGTGTGCTTGAACATTCACATTTGAAAGAGGGTTTTCTGGTTCGTTTCTGTATTGGTCTAGAACATCCGAAAGATCTGATTGAAGATATTCAGCACGCACTACAAAACATGAAAAAACTTAAAAATGAGTAAATAACAACAGGAAAATCTATGGGTACACCAATTATTATTGCTAAAAAAACCAGTGATACCACGCAAAATATTGTGCTGCACTCACAGCTTGCCAACCGTCACGGGCTAATTGCCGGCGCGACCGGAACTGGCAAAACGGTAACTTTGAAAGTTTTGGCAGAAAGCTTTTCTCGCATTGGTGTACCCGTGTTCCTAGCCGATGCCAAGGGAGATGTTTCCAGCCTAGCCAAGCCGGGGGAAAGTAATCCTAAGTTCGATGAACGCATTAAAAGCCTGAATATTGACTCGATTCCTTTTGAAGCTTCGCCGGTCGTATTCTGGGATCTGTTTGGTGAACAAGGCCATCCGATCCGTACTACGATTTCTGAAATTGGACCACTTCTGCTTGCCCGTATCCTGAACCTGAATGACACGCAAGAAGGCGTTCTCTCGGCAGTCTTCCGAATTGCCGACGATCAGGGCTTGTTACTGATCGATTTTAAAGACCTGAAAGCCATGCTCAGCTATGTCAGCGAACATGCTGCAGACTTTAAAGCGGAATATGGCAATCTCTCCCCCGCCAGCCTCGGTGCGATTCAACGCAATTTATTGGCACTTGCAGATCAAGGCGGGGATAAATTCTTTGGCGAGCCAGCACTCGACCTGATGGATTTCCTGCAAACGGATAGCCAAGGCCGCGGCAATATCAATTTGCTGGCTGCTGACAAGCTGATGAACACACCGAAGTTGTACGCCACTTTCCTATTATGGATGCTGTCAGAGTTATTTGAACAGTTACCGGAAGTGGGTGATCTGGACAAACCGAAACTGATGTTCTTCTTTGATGAAGCGCATTTACTCTTTGACAATGCCAGCCCTGCCCTACAGGAAAAGATTGAACAGGTGGTACGCTTGATCCGCTCCAAAGGTGTCGGGATTTACTTTGTCACCCAGAATCCACTGGATTTACCAGAAAGCGTCCTCAGTCAACTCGGCAACCGGGTTCAGCATGCCTTACGCGCTTTTACTCCTAAAGATCAGAAGGCAGTCAAAACGGCGGCGGATACCTTCCGTGCCAATCCAGAATTTAAAGTACAGGAAGCGATTACTGAACTTGCTGTAGGTGAAGCGCTGATTAGCTGTCTGGATGAAAAAGGCATTCCGCAAATAGTAGAGCGTGGCTGGGTCATGCCGCCGCATTCATCCTTTACACCGATCTCGCTTGAAGAACGCAAGGCTCTCATGCAGCAAAGTATTGTCGCCGGTATTTATGAGCAGCCAGTCGATCGGGACAGCGCCCATGAAATTGCTGCAAAACAAGGTCGCAGAACGCCAGCAACAGGCTCAGGCCGCCGAACTTGCCAAACAGCAAAGCAAGGAACAGGAAGCTCTTGCCAAGCAGCAAATTAAAGAACAGGAACGTTTGGCACGTGAACAGCAAAAAGAAGCTGAGCGTGCAGCCAAGCAACGTGAAAAACTTACTCAGGATATTGTGGGTACCTTTGCCAAAAGTGCAGCACGTAGTCTTGGTGGTAGTACCGGACAGAAAATTGTGCGTGGTCTATTAGGTTCCCTCTTCGGGCGCAAATAACCTTCCTTTCTCCGATCGAAAACATCATTTTTATGGGATATTTTTATATCCCATAATTTTTTTATGGTTTTATGCTTTTACTATATTGTAAAAGCATTTTATAAGATGTATTCTAAATACATCTTATAAATAACAGCCATGAGAGATCAGCTATGACTCCACAGCAAATTGACCTTGTAAAAGCCACTGTTCCTGTACTTCGTGAAAATGGGGTTGCCCTGACCGGTTATTTCTATAACCGCATGCTAGGCAATAATCCTGATTTGAAAGAAACCTTTAACATGGGACATCAACGCAGTGGAGCTCAAGCACAAGCCTTGGCAGGTGCGGTTCTGGCTTATGCTGAAAATATCGAAGATCCATCTGTGCTGTTACCCGTGGTTGAGCTGATCGCACATAAACACGTGAGCTTAAACATTAAGGCACCGGATTACGGTATTGTTGGGGAAAACCTGTTGCATTCGATCAGTGAAGTATTGAACATTTCGATGGATGATCCATTGATTGATGCTTGGGCTGCAGCGTACGGTCAACTGGCGGATCTGTTCATTGCAACTGAAAAAGCGATTTACGACCAGCATGAACAGACTAAAGGCAGCTGGTTAGGCTGGCGCAACTTCAAGATTGCCAAGAAAGTCGTGGAAAGTGACGAAATCACTTCTTTCTACCTGGCTCCAGTCGACGGCGGTCCATTACCGAAATATGAAGCTGGCCAATATATCTCTGTACGTGTGTTTGTACCTGAGTTAAATCTGAGACAACCACGCCAATATACCCTGTCGACTTGCCCACAAGCAGACTACCTGCGTATCTCGGTGAAACGTGAAGACCAGAAAGGCGACATGGTTCCAGGTTGGGTATCGAATACTTTACATAGCCTGCCAGAAGGTTCAGAAATTGAAGTCTCTGCACCGACAGGTAACTTCTACCTGATTGATCCGAATAAACGTAATGTGTTCATCAGTGGCGGTGTAGGTCTAACTCCAATGGTAGCCATGCTGAACCAGCTGGTGACTCTGGATATGCCGCAGCCTGTGACTTTCATCCATGCCTGCCGTAGCAAACAGGTTCATGCGATGAAACAGCATATTCATGACTTGAAAGCCAAATATCCACGTTTAAGCACAATGACTGCTTATGAATTTCCGCACCCAAGCGATAAACTGGGTGAGGATTATGATGTTGCCGGTCGACTGGACTTAAGCACTGTAGATAGCGCATTATTACCAGCCAATGCAGACTACTATCTCTGTGGCCCAATGCCATTTATGGCTGAACAGCAAAAGGCACTTGTCGCTCGCGGAATTCCTGCTGAGAACATTCATAGCGAAGCCTTTGGCACAGGTGGTGTACGCCACTAACTGCTTCTTCAGCTTAAAATAAAAACAGAGGGTTAGTCTGGTATGCTAGACTAACCCTAATTTTTTTCATCAAAAACATCAGTATTATCATGCAACTGAATAAATTTACTGACTATGCGCTGCGCATACTGATGTATGTTGCGCAACCCCGTGATCTGCCTTATACAATTGCCGAGTTGGCGGAGCGCTTACAGATTTCACAGAACCATGCCATGAAAATCGTCTACTTTATGGCGAAACAGGACTGGCTCATTACCTCTCGCGGTAAAGGCGGTGGAATCCGTCTTAATCCGGCTGCCTTGAAAGTTCAGCTAGGACAGATTGTGCATATTCTGCAACGTGATAACCAGATTGTGGAATGTAATGATCCACCTTGTGTATTACGTACCAATTGCGGATTAAAAGGCATTCTGGATCAGGCTGTGGAGCAGTTCTATACCAGTCTGGATCAATATATTCTGGGTGATGTCGTTGAACCGACCAAGGAACATTTTAGTATCCAGTCGCCGATTAGTCTGATCAATCTCTAATACCCTTATTCTATTGGGCAATTCTAAAGTTCGCTTGCCCGCCCGACTTCCTTTATAATAGCTTCTTGTATAATTAGTCATTGAAGTTGAGCCATGCATCACAGCAGAGGAAAGTCGAAAAACAGTAAGGCATCAAATGCCCCAAAGCAAAAGATCAGCTATGAAAAAAAGGTCGATCCAGCCATTACTGAATATTCGGTACAAGCCCTCAACTGGTTACGCAAAGCTGAGTTCCTGATGAGTGCACCCAAGCTCAGCTTGTGTGTAGAAGATACCGGTTATGAGGTGGCTTTTGCTGGCCGTTCCAATGCGGGTAAATCGAGTGCCATCAATGCCCTGACCAATCAGAAACAGTTGGCCCGTGCGTCCAAAAAACCAGGCCGTACCCAGATGATCAACTTCTTTAGCCTTGGCAATCCGGATCAGCGTCTGGTCGATTTACCGGGTTATGGCTATGCAGCGGTCCCAGAAGCCATGAAAATTGTCTGGCAGAAAGAACTGGAAAACTATCTGATTCACCGCAAGAGCCTGCAAGGTCTGGTGTTGCTGATGGATATCCGTCATCCGCTACAACACTTTGATGTGATGATGCTGGAATGGGCGTATTCACGTAAATTATTCGTACATGTGCTGCTGACCAAAGCCGACAAGCTGAACCGTGGCCCTGCTTCGAAAGCGCTACAAGAAGTGAAAGCCAAACTGAAAAAGATGAAGCTGGATTTCTCGATTCAACTGTTTTCTTCTCTAAACAAGCAAGGTCTGGAAGAACTGGCCAGTGTGATGGGCGGGCGTTTGAACTTCACTTTGAATCAAGCACCTGAATTTGATCTGGACAGCATTCCTGAAGCTTCAATGCATGATTTAAACGAAGCTGATGAACCAATTGAATTATTAGAAGATGAAGATGAGACCAACAGCGCTCATGAAGTCAGTGCCAGTGAACTGAATGATCTGGACGCGCCTGTGGAAGTCGATCCAACAAAGATTGTCGAACAGGATCCACAAAAATAAGCCGAATGTGTTTCATCGGATAAAAGAATGTCCCGTATTGCCTGCTGCAATTCGGGATATTTTTTTCATACTGTCTTGATCAAGCAGTGATGGATTCACACCATGTCTTTACTTTCGCGCTTCAAAACAACAAGAATTGGCTCTTCCATTTCCTATTTTATCCAGCCTCGCAAAGTCAGCTTTGAATGGCAAGACACTCCAGTCGACTGGATTCCTGATCAGCCCTTTGCCAGTTACTTCGTCAATGAAATTAACAATATTCTGCCCGCGGGTGAACTCTGGTTCTGCCGTTTATATAACAAAGTCCTCCCCCAGATCACTGACGAAAAATTAAAGCATGATGTGCAGGCATTTATCCGTCAGGAAGCCATGCATGCCCAAGCGCATAATTCGGCCAATAAAGAATATTTATCTGAACGTCAGATTGATATCCAGCGCAATCTGCACATCATGCATTTCCTATTTAACAAGCTCCTAGCCGATCATCCATTCGGTCTCAAAATTCCTAAAATCTTAGAACACCAATGGGATCTGTTCCGTCTCGGTATCATTGCGACGATAGAACACATGACCTGTGTCCTGGGTAAATACGCACTCTACAATACTGAATGGGAACGTCTGGGTGCTGATCCGAATATGCTGGATCTGGTGAAATGGCATGGTGCTGAAGAAATTGAACATCGTAGTGTGGCTTTTGATTTATATCGTCACCTGGGCGGCGGCTATATTGCCCGTTATTATCTAAGTGTGGTGGTCATTATTGGTGTAATTGGCCTTTGGGTGGATGGTGCTGCACATCTGTTATCGCAGGATTCACGTTTCAAGCAGTATAAGCCAGCCGTATATAAACCCTGGATCTGGAAAGAATGGTTGCGTATTTCCCAGTCAGATAACCGCCTTCTGCCTAACCCGCTGTGGTTAGTATCCCAACAGCTCGGTTATTTAATGCCTTGGTATGATCCGGTGCATGAAGGCAGTACCGATGATGCGCTGCATTATCTCAACCATTCACAGGCAGCCAAACGCGCTACTCTCAAAGTCGCTTAAGCTTGCCTGTTATTACAATTTCTAACAGCAGGGATCGCTTCCCTGCTTTTTATTTGTCCTAAGATAGAAATATAACAATCATAATCAGGAGGGACTTATGCAAGCACGGATTTCTGTGATTACCCTCGGTGTGCTCGATCTGGAAGCTTCACTACGCTTTTACCGTGATGGACTGGGTTTTCCCAGTGAAGGAATTATGGGTGAAGAGTTTGAATATGGCGCGGTGGCTTTTATTCAATTACAACCTGGTCTTAAGCTTGCCTTATGGCCACAGCGTAGTATCCAGCAAGATACCGGTCTGGAGCCAAGCCCAATCTGTCCGACGCAAATGACTCTGGGGCATAATGTCTATAGTCCCTTAGAAGTCGACCAGGCAATGGCACAGGCTGAACGTGCCGGCGCTAAAATTATTAAACCTGCACACACGACTTTTTATGGCGGATATGCAGGTTATTTTCAGGATCCCAATGGTCATCTCTGGGAAATTGTCTGGAATCCGGACTTAGATAAAGCTGAATTAGACAAAGATTAAACCGGCACTTCAGGCTCGCGGGTATGTCGATCTACCACCACACTAATCATCATATCGCCCTGCACGTTTACTACTGTACGTACGGTATCCAGCAGACGGTCAATCGGAAGTAGAATCGCAATCGCTTCAGCAGGTAAACCCACTGATTGCAGTACCATGATCATGGTGACCATGCCGGCGCTTGGAATGCCCGGTGCACCTAGGGACGCAATCATTGCCGTGGCACAAACCACCAGCTGCTGACCTAAGGTTAAATCCAGTCCCATCAAATTGGCAATAAACAAAGCTGCTGCAGCTTCATAAAGTGCCGTTCCATCCATATTCAGCTGCGTGCCAAGAGGAATCACAAAACCAGCTGTTTGCGGACGTACGCCCAGATTTTCCTGCGCGCATTTTAAAGAAATCGGCATGGTTGCCGAACTGGAGCTGGTGGCAAAGGCAGTAATTAATGCACTACGGGTGCCTTTAAAAAAGGTCAGCGGATTCATTTTTCCGAAGATCCATAGCAATAACGGCAACACCACTATTCCGTGGAAAATTGTAGTGCCTGTCACCACTGCCGCAAACTCGGCCAGACGGCTCAGCACTGAAATATCTTCAGTGGCAATTAACTTGGCGAGTAATGCAAAAATCCCAATCGGTGCCAGTTTCATGATCCAGCCAATCATCAACATCATGATGTCAAAAAACTGGTGACTCAGCTTACGCACAGTACGGAAGCTGTCTCCACCTGCGACCAGCGCCACACCGATAAACAGAGCAAAAATCACAACGGCCAAAACATTGCCATCAGCAAAGGCTTTAAAGGGATTGATCAGGGTATTCTGAATAAAATTGGTAAAGAAAGACGACGGCGTTAAAGTATCAGGAGTCTGATGCTGAGCCATAGCATCCTGAAACATCACCACATCCACACCTCTCCCCACATTAAACAGATGCGCACAGGTTAGCCCTAAAATCAGTGCCAATGAGGTGGTGGTCACACAGCACAGCAAAGTAATTTTCCAGGTTCGACTCAGCTGCCCCCCCGCCTGCAGATTAGAGACCCCAACCACAATTGAGGTAAAAATCAGGGGAATCAAAATCATTTTCAGCAGGCCAATAAAAAGGCTGCTGGCAATTCCAATCCCGTACAGGCCGACATCAAAAAATGTGCTTTGCGGAAATAAAGTCAGTAAAAATCCAAACAGTACCCCCAATACGGCGGCAATTAAAATCTGCGTATTTAAGCTCATTTCACATGCATTTTTAATATTGATCTTAAGGGCACTATGCCATGCAAGTGCTGGAGAATCGAGTAATTTTTTATAAAGAGCCGTGCTTAAAAATGTATAAAGCCGGATCTGGGATCCGGCTTTATTTAAATTAAAAGTATGCTTTACTGGGTTTCAATTTCACGTAAACGGATCAGGCCTTCTTGTGTGGTACTGCAGACCAGCTCACCATTTTGCCACATGCGGCCAAAGTTCAGACCACGTGAACTGGCACTTTGAGTAGCATCCATGTCGTATAACATCCATTCATCTACCCGGAATGGTTTATGGAAATACATGGCATGATCAATACTGGCACATTGCAAGCTTGGAGACAGATAACTTAAACCATGCGGACGCAGCGCTGTGGTCATTAGGGTAAAGTCCGAATAGAAAGCAGCAATCGCCTGATGCAGGGAAATCTCATCCACTTCTGCAGCAATCTTTCCATGAGTACGAATATAGTGCGCATAATTTGGCGCTTCCGGTTGCGGCTGGAATGGATTCACTGGCATTACAGGGCGAATTTCGACATGACGGTCACGCATGAAAGAAGCACGCACATTTTCCGGAATAAATTCAATAATCTGCCGGGTGAGCTCTGCTTCATTTTTCAGGCTTTCTGCTGGTGGATACTCAGGTTCTGAAATCTGATAGTTCAGACCTTCTTCCTGATGCGCAAAGGAAACCATACACATGAAGATAGTACGGCCATGCTGAATGGCACGAACCTGACGGCTGACAAAGCTTTTTCCATCACGGATACGATCCACTTCATAAATGATCGGTGCATTGACATCGCCACCAAACAGGAAATAGGCATGCAATGAATGTGCAGGACGATCTGTGGTATAAGACGCAGCACGCAGGGCCTGTCCCAGAACCTGCCCACCAAATACGCGCTTGCCTACCAGATTACGGCTAATTCCCCGGAAAATATTTTCTTCTAACTTTTCTAAACTGAGCAGCTCGACCAGTTCCTGTGTTAAGGCATTCATAAGCAACCTGTGTGATATTGGCAAGATCCAGAAGTGTAGAAATAAATCTATACAATTTATTCTGAATATTCTGCCATAAAATCCAAGCAATCTTCTAAAGATTGATTGACTGTTCTGTCAATTGCTCTTGCAACTTACTAGGAAAAACATCTGCTTTCGCGCTAAAATTGAACCACTTCGATTGAATTTGTCAGAAAATGACATATTGTTTGTTTTTATAATCAATCAAAATAAATTCCCTCAGAAATTCTGTAGTTTTGGTCAGTAAAATTAGGAGTAACTATGTCCAAGAGTGGCTTTGGTCAAATGTATCGCAAGCTTTCAAGTAAGCTACTTGATCTTGTGGTCACCCCGCATGTTCTTGGGGAAGTACCAAGTGAAGTGACAGCTCCTACTGCTGACCAGACTCCGGCAGCGCAGCAGAAAATCGTCTGCTATATTTTGCAGAATCATTCACGCAGTAATGCATTGGTAGTCGATGCGGAAACTCGCCGTTTAAACATGCCGCCTGCGCTCGACCCTCTACAGATTGGTGACAGCAAGGAAAAGGCTTCGGTTCTGTTCCTGCAGCATCATGATGAGAATAATCTGCTTAGCTCACCACCACATGCTTTTCCTCCACGCCTGTTACGCCTGATTGAAGTCCTAGAAAAAAATCCCGAACTGGATGTGGAACTGGTACCGGTGACTGTACTTTGGGGTCGTGATCCTGAAAAAGAAGATTCTTGGTTCAAGCTTTTATTTACCGATACCTGGTCTACGCCAAGCCGGGTCAAACAGCTGGTCAATATCGGTCTGCATGGTCGCCAGTCTTATCTGGAGTTTCATGAGCCACAATCTTTGCGCACCCTCATGGAATTTGCCAAAGAAACTTATCCAAATTCAGCGCCAGCGACCTATATTGTCAGCCGTCTGAATGACTATTTGGATGCACAGCGTGAAGTGATCCTCGGCCCTGACCTGTCAGACCGCCGTAATGTGATGCATGGCCTGATTAAATCTCCGGATGTACAGGCGGCTATTCGTAATGAAAGCATCCGCAGCAAAATCAGTATGCTGGAAGCAGAACGTCGTGCGATTGGCTATCTGAATGAAATTGTATCGGACTACTCTCACTCTACCGTACGTTTCGCCGATAAAGCCCTGACCCGTTTATGGACCCAGCTCTATGACGGCGTGGAAGTACATAATTTCAGTACCGTGCGTGAACTGGCCAAAGATTATGAAATTGTCTATACGCCATGTCACCGCAGTCATATCGACTATTTATTATTGTCTTATGTGATTTATCGTCGTGGTCTGATGGTGCCTTATATTGCGGCAGGCGATAACCTGAACATGCCATTTGTGGGTCAGATCTTACGGGGTGGTGGTGCTTTCTTTATCCGTCGTACCTTCCGCGGTAATGCACTCTATACCACCGTATTTAAAGAATATCTGTATAGCGTGTTGTCACGTAATACTCCACTGGAATACTTTATCGAAGGTGGCCGTTCACGTACTGGTCGTCTGCTGCCACCAAAAACCGGCATGCTGGCGATGACCGTACATGGTCATTTACGTGGCAAAGCTAAGCCAATTGTCTTTGTTCCGACTTATATCGGCTATGAACGCCTGATGGAAGGTGGTACTTATGTCGGTGAGATGAATGGCAAGCCGAAAGAAGCAGAATCTATTTTTGGCATCCTGAAAACCTTGCGCAAAATTGAACGTATTTTTGGCAAGGTCCATCTGAACTTCGGTGAACCGGTATTTCTGGATGACATCCTGAAACAGCATGGTGCAGAACATATCAAAATTGAAAAGAATGATGATCCGATTCCGCAGCCAGTATCCGACGCAGTCAACAGTTCTGCCCAAGCCATTCTGGAAAATATCAACCGTGCAGTCGTGGTGAATCCGGTTTCACTGCTGTCACTTATTTTATTGGCAACACCGAAACATACGCTGGACGAAGAAATCTGTATCAAGCAGCTGGATACCTACCGTAATCTGCTGGTGGCTTTACCTTATGATGAGCGTATGCAAATTACCTCACTTTCAGGTAAAGAGATTATTGCCTATGCAATGAAGCTCAAGCTGATTAAACGGGTGAAACACGTTCTGGGCGATATCATTGCCATTGAAGATAATCAGGCCGTATTGCTGACTTATTTCCGTAATAACATCGTGCATAGCTTTGTATTGCCGTCCCTGATTGCGGCACTGGTAGAACACAATGGCATGATTCGCCGTGAAGATGCGATCAACGCTAGCAGTACACTCTATCCATTCCTGAAAGCTGAGCTATTCCTGAAATGGAAAGAAGACGAAATTCAGCAACATGTTGATGCTTATATCGATGCTTTACTTGCAACCAATCTGATCAGTGCAGATGGTGAAAACCTGGTAGCGCCAGCACCGAATACTGAAGCGCATCACCAGCTTGAAGTTCTGGCTGCTCCAGTGACCCAAAGTCTGGAACGCTATTACATGACACTGGCTTTGATCACCCAGCGTGGCCCAGGCAATATTTCAACCCGTCAGGTGGAAGAGCTGAGTCATCTGGTGGGGCAACGTCTTTCTGTACTGTATGAATTCAACTCGCCAGAATTCTTTGACAAGGCCTTGTTCCAAAGCTTTATCAAAGTTCTGACGCAAAAAGGCTATATTTGTACCAACGAAGACAATGCCATTGTCTATGATGAGCAGCTGACCAATGTTGCGCAGTATGCAGATCTGGTACTGGATGAAGTGAAGCTGCAAATGCTGCATCACATCACCTCCTTTACCGATGAAGAGTTGAAAGAAGCACTAGATGCGGTTGCGGCTGAACAAGCCAAGAAACGTGCGAAACGCAAGAAAAAGTAAAGTTTACTTAAAGAAAAAGAGAGGTTTTGGCCTCTCTTTTTTTGCTTGAGAATTAATAAAAATGATAAATATTCCCTCTCCTTTTAGGAGATGAGCAGCACTGCTGCGCAAGGGAGAGGTGATTTTAAAAAAACCCTCCTCCTAACCTCCTCCCAGAGGGAGGAGGAACTTCCAAATTTATAAATCAGTCTTATTCATCAACTCTAAATAATCCTGAAAACAATCCTGATGCTCTAACTCAAAGCCTATCTTTTCCATTCTTGTGGCATACAGCTTTTTACCCGCCACCCTGTCACTTTCCACTTTCAATATAAATAAACCCATCTGCTGCTGAAACCATTGCAAGACTTCATGCAAAAGTTGTGGCTGATTATTAGTCAAAATATATGAAGAATCAGGATGTTCCACGTGAATCATATGAGCTAGAAAACGTGATAAGTCTTCAATATGAATACGATTCGACCAGTGCAGATTTGGATAACTGATCATTGAGGTTGCCATTTTCTGCATACGTGCCACAGAAGTCCCATAAATCCCACTTGGGCGGATAATGGTACATTGATCAGGATAAGCCGCGAGATACGCCTGTTCCATGTGATGCAGAATTTCACCTTGAGCATCATTCGGATGAATTTCAGTTTCATCATCCACGCTTTCACCTGCATTCTGTCCATAAACCCGGGTTGATGAAACCACCACAATTCTTTTTACCGGATGGGATTTCAAGGCAGTGACGATTGGCTGAACCGAATCCAGATAAATGTGCTGATAGGCTTCGACACCACTCTGTTTGGGACTGAGTAACACATAGACCCAATCAATCGAAGCGACTGCACTTAAATCTAGAGTATGCACATCCTGAATCAGATGAGTTGCGAATGAATCTGTTTTGGGACTTTGGCTAATTGTGCTAATTTGATGACCTTGCTCAAATAATTGTTTAGCTACCCGCTCGGATGTTTTACCATAACCAATAAATAAAATATGCATTCGACACCGAATCACAGACCTGGTTGAGGGGACATGGCTGCAGTCCATCAGTTACAAGGCGTTGGCAATGCCGCCGCTGCTTTACTCGAAAAACTAAATATCTTTAATACTGATGATTTGCTTTTTCATCTACCACGTGACTATGAAGACCGTAGCACGATCATTCCCATGAATCAATTGACAGTGGGACGCAGCTATTTGCTGGAAGGTGTCGTGAAAGGAATTGACTTCCCACCTGGTAAACGTAAGTCCATGGCAGTTTTACTGGATGATAATTCTGGCAAAGTAACGTTGCGTTTTTATCATATTTATAAAGGCATTACCGATCGCTGCAAGCTCGGTAACCGTTTAAGAGTCTTTGGTGAAGTGCGAGTCGGTGCCCGTGGTCTGGAAATGTATCATCCAGAGCTGCAAGTCATTACTGAACATACGCCTCTGCCTCATACCCAACTCACCTCGATCTATCCGGCAACCGAAGGACTGACTCAGCCCAAGCTGCGGGAATATATTAAACAGGCACTAGAACTGCACAGTGATGATTTGCCTGAACTGTTGCCACAAAAATTTAGCAATGGTTATGGCCTGAAGCAGGCACTGGAATATATTCATCATCCGCCATTGGACGCCAATATGTTGCAGCTCACTCAAGGCTCACATCCGGCACAGCAGCGTCTGATTTTTGAGGAACTGGTGGCACATCAAATCAGTTTGCTGACCCGGCGTGCTTTTATTCAGCAGATTGAAGCCCCTTCATTTTCTCCAAGTAAGACCTATGCCAAACAGCTTTTGGCCGGTTTGCCTTTCGAAATGACCGGTGCGCAAAAACGCGTATCTAAGGAAATTGCTATAGACCTGAAACAGAATAAACCGATGCTACGTCTGGTGCAGGGTGATGTGGGTGCAGGAAAAACCTTGGTTGCCGGCGTAGCAGCCTGTCATGCCCTAGAAGAAGGCTGGCAAGTCGCGCTGATGGCGCCAACTGAAATTCTGGCCGAACAGCATTACCTCAACTTCAAGCGCTGGTTCGAACCACTCGGTTTAAATGTCGCCTGGCTTTCCGGCAAGCAGAAAGGTAAAGCGCGTACTACAGCAGAGCAAGTGATCCGTGATGGTAGCGCGCATCTGGTGGTGGGCACACATGCCCTGTTTCAGGAAAATGTCGAGTTTGCCAAACTGGGCTTAGTAATTATTGATGAGCAGCATCGTTTTGGGGTCGATCAACGCTTAGCCTTGAGAAATAAAGGCTTGGATGGCATGTCGCCGCATCAATTGGTGATGACCGCAACCCCGATTCCACGCACGCTTGCTATGTCGGCGTATGGCGATCTGGATACGTCAATTATTGATGAATTGCCACCGGGTCGTACTCCGATCCAGACTGTGACCATTCCGCTGGATCGTCGCGAAGAGGTTCTGCAACGGATTGCCACGAATTGTGCTGAAGGTAAACAGGCTTATTGGGTCTGTACTTTGGTGGAACAGTCGGAAACTCTGGATGCTCAAGCCGCAGAAGCAACCTTTGCCGAGATCAAGGAACGCTTCCCTGAACTGAATATCGGTCTGGTACATGGCAAAATGAAAGCCGATGAAAAACAGGCAGTCATGCAGGAATTCAAAGACAATAAACTGCAGCTACTCATTGCTACAACTGTGATCGAAGTCGGTGTTGATGTCCCGAATGCTTCGATTATGGTGATTGAAAATGCCGAACGGCTTGGCCTGTCACAACTACATCAGCTGCGTGGTCGGGTGGGTCGTGGTGCCAAAGCCAGTTTCTGTGCCCTGCTCTATAAAAATCCATTGTCACAAAATGGTCAGGAACGTCTGCGTATCATGCGCGAAACCAATGATGGCTTTATCATTGCCGAGAAAGACCTGGAATTACGTGGTCCGGGTGAATTGTTAGGAACCAAACAGACCGGTGATATGGGTTTCCGTGTAGCCAAACTGGCACGTGATGATCACTTGCTGAATCAGGCGCATTATGTCGCCCAGCAGATGTTAAAAGATTATCCGAAACAGGCGGATGCATTATTAAAACGCTGGCTACCTGAGGCTCCACGCTATGCCTATGTTTAAGCTGTTACAACAGGGTAAACTCTGGCTGAATCGTTTACAGCCTTGTCAGCTGTGCCAGACAGATTATCAAAACCTGCATTCTGTCTGTCAGGATTGCTGGCAACAGTTACCTTGGGCACATCAGACTATTCAGCGTCAGGAAATGCAGTTTCAGGTGGCTTGTGACTATGCCTACCCGATGGATCGCCTGATTCAATTATTTAAATATGAGCAGAAGCTGCATCTGGAACCATTATTGGCAGGTGCATTACTAACCTTAAAATTTCCTAAAGTCAGTGCAGTGGTTCCTATGCCGATTTCAACCGAACGACTGGTTGAACGTGGCTATAATCAATCTTTGTTGCTGGCCAAGCATGTAGCTAAACACTTGCAAGTTCCCGTCTGGCAACCAATTGAACGACTCAAGCAACATTCACAAAAAGGCTTAAGCCGTCTGGAACGTATCGAAGATATTGAAGCCCAGTTCAGGGTCACTATCTCTTCAAAAGTCCGTTATCGTAAGGTTTTAATTATTGATGATGTGGTTACGACTGGCAGCTCAATTCGAGCTTTGAGCCAGCAACTGGAAAAACTGGGCTGTCAGCAGATTTATGCCGCCTGTCTGGCGGGAGCCAAACTTTAAATCAGGCTTGGGCCAGTAAGTTCTTTTTAACCCAAGGTATGACAATTTCTGTAGTTAAAGGTGCAAGTTTCACATCTTTCTGATCCAGATCCACCCATTTCATCTCGGCAATCTCAGCTTCAATATGTGGTTCGCCATCTAACTGCACCAGATAAACATAACTAACCAGTTGATGATCCGGTTCATTGGCAGTTTGAGTTTCAAAACACCCGATAAATTGCTGAATCTCAGCCTGACAACCAATTTCTTCCTTAATTTCACGTAGCAGGGTGCGTTCAGGTGCTTCATCCGGTTCCAGCTTGCCACCCACTTGCATAAAACAGTCAGTATTTTTCTTACGAACCACCAGCAGCTGCTGATCTGAATTCAAAATAATGGCAGCTGCGACGGTAATAATTTTCATGAATTCGGAACGATCAAGTGGAAAACACTTATTTTACGAGATCTTCCTGATCGACCATACCCCATTTTGCTTCAGGCGGCTGGTAGTCTTGAAATTTCTGTAAAATTTCTTCGAAGTCATCACTCACGATCAGGGATTCAGTAAAACGTGGCTTGGTAAAACCCTTGTCCGTGGTCATCTGAATAAATTTCAGCAAATCATCATAAAAGCCATCGATATTGAGAAAAGCACAAGGTTTTTTATGAATCCCGAGCTGAGCCCAAGTCCATTGCTCAAAAATTTCCTCGAGCGTTCCCGCCCCACCCGGAATGGCAATAAAACCATCGGAGAGTTCTGACATTTTGGTCTTACGCTCATGCATATTATCGACCACATACAGCTTGGTAATATGTGGATGTGCCAGTTCACGATTCACCAAGGGTCTTGGAATAACACCAATAACCTCGCCCCCTGCAGCCAAGGCACTATCCGCTACAATGCCCATTAATCCGGAACGACCACCACCATAAATCAGTGTTTGCTGTCTTTTTGCCAGAGTTTGGCCTACCTTTTCAGCAATTTGTTTATAACCAGGTTCAGAACCTAGCGCTGAGCCACAGAAAATTGCGATAGAATTCATCATTTTCACCATTGCATTGCCGGTATATAGTACGCAGGCAGCGCCTGAGAGTTTTTTTTCAAAAATAACTGCACAATCAGTGTTTTTATTCAATTCCTTGTCTAAAATACACGCATTTAGATTAACTTACTGCGCAAGGGAGAAAAGACAGCATGCTTGAAGCCTTTTACGCCACAGAGCGCGGTAGCCTAGAAGATGCCACCATCAATGGTGATTTCGACCTGCATCCGGAACTGGTTTGGATAGATTTAATTGCGCCTTCACAGGAAGAACAGCAATGGATTCTGGATGCCTATGAGCAAAACCTGCCCACCTTAAAATCTCTGGAAGATATTTCTTCGAGTGCCCGATTTTACCGTGATGATGACGGTATTTTGCACATCAGTACCTATTTCTTAACGAAAAATAAAAATTATCAGGTCGAAAGTGAACATGAGGATGATGCCAGCATCCTCGCGACGGTTCAGACAGTCGCTTTCATTTTGCATAAGGACCGGCTCTTTACCCTGCGTGGTGAAAAGCTGGTAGCTTTCCGGGCCTTTCGTGCCCGTGCGCGTCGCAATGATTATGATATTGACTATAAAGATCCAACTTGGATTCTGCTGGGTTTGCTCGAAGCTAAATTGGATGAGTTGGCCGATATTCTGGAAGACGTACATAAGGATCTGGAAAAATACTCAACCGAAGTTCTGAATAACCGGCATCGTGAACAGATCCTGGATCTGGACGACATGATTACCCGTCTGGCTCAACTGGAAGATATGCTCGGAAAAGCTCAGCTGTGTCTGATCGATTTACGACGGGTACTTACCTTCCTGTCACGTCCACGAGCCTTAGGCAGTCATATTTATGATGCAGATATTCGAGAACTCAGTGAAGACGTCCGCTCACTGGTCGAGCATGATGCCTTCCTGTTCCAAAAAGTCCGATTCTTGCTGGATACCACGTCCGGATTCATTAACACTGAACAGAATGATACGATCCGTCGCTTCTCGATTTTACCGAGTATGCTTGCGCCACCCATGCTGATTGCCAGTATTTACGGGATGAACACTGATGTCTTGCCCTTCGCTCAAGGTTCGATGAGCTTTGTGATGGTGAACATTATTATTATGGGCTTCCTGATTGGGCCATTGATTTACTTTAGATGGAAGAAGTGGATTTAGAATCCCTCCTAATTTCTCCTTAGGGAGGAAGCTCCCTCTCTTTTCAGGTGATGTGCAGCACTGCTGCTCAAGGGTGAGGTGAGAATTAACTCTCTTGTGCTTAGATTTAAGGCAGTGCTTTAAATCTCGCTCAGAGAGAAAAGACTTCCAATATTTGCTTAAAGTTCGAGTCCAGGCCCAATTCTCCACTTTTTTAAAATACAAGTTCCCTCTCCTTTCAGGAGAGGGTTAGGGAGAGATTAATTAACTAATCCCTCCTAAGCTTCCTTTGAGAAAAGGAGGAACTTTTTTTAAAACATACCGGTAAATAAAAAAGCACCTTTCGGTGCTTTTTTATTTACTGAATGATCTGTAAATCATCCTGCAAATGACAGGCCTGAATAATCTTCATCATTTTCTCAGGAACCGCTTTAAACTGTAGCCCTCGTGCTTGCGGAGTTTGGCGCAACCAGCGCACCAGAACTGCCAAAGCCAAAGTACTACCCTGCTCAAGTCCAGCCAAATTAACTACCACAGGAAACTTGCCCTGTGAGTGAATAACACGCAGACCATCTAGGTAATAGTTCTGCGCATTGTCAGCGTCAATCTTGCCTGAAACCTGCAGTTCCTGATTATTGAATTGAATCACAGCTCACCTATCTTATTTTTTCTTGTCAATCGCCGCTTCTGCATCTGGCTTGAAGTTAGCAATGGCTTTATCCAAGTTACCACCATTACGTTTTACTGTAGCCGCAAACTGGTTACGGAACTGCAGGCCTAGGTTAATACCAGAAACATTGATGTTACGGATTTTCCATTGTGAACCTTTATCAACCAGCTGGAAGGCAACCGGAATTTTCTCGCCTTTGTTATTAAAGTCGATGGTCACTACAGGATTTTTGCTGTTAGTCGCCTTATAAGGACGAACGCTGTAAGTCTGGTTACTGAACTTAGAGAAAGCCGTACCATAATTTTCAATCAGGGTTTCACGGAAGTTCTTTTCAAACTGTGCACGCTGCGCCGCAGTACTATACTGATTGGTCGCATAAGTCCCCATCACAATCCGGGTAAACGATTGTGAATCGATATACGGGTCAAGGTTCTGACGGACAATCGTTTTCACAAGCGCAGGATTATTCTGCAATTTGGCATGATCGGTTTTAAGACGATCAATCAAATTGTCTGCAACTCTTTTAATAAAAGCAGGTGGGGCTTCAGACGGTGCAGCAAACACTGTACCAGCAACCATTGTTGAAAGAATGCTTGCAGCAAGCGTTTGTTTTACTAAAGTCTTCACTCAAATCTCCTCAATCTGTTATTCAACAAATGCCGGTTCTGCATTTGTTGTTTCTGAAAATGCAGCTTCTTCTGAGGCACTTTCCTGACTATCTGAAGATTTTCCGGCACCACCGGTAATAAATTTCGTCACTAAATCTTCAATTTCCATGGTGCCTTGAGTGTTCGCAATCTGCTCACCACGTTTCAAGTAAGTCAGACCGCCACCTGGAATAATTTTCAGATACTTTTCACCCAATAAACCATTTGTTGCTACCATAATGTAAGCATCTTCATCAATATTGGTGATGGATTTCATGTTATCTAATAGTTGTTTTTCCATTGTTTTTTGTTGCGCAAGATCGGCTGCGGTATAGTCTGAACTATAACGTAACTCTTCCAATGCTTCCTGCTGAACCTGCTTGAGCTGCTCGGCATTAAAAGAAGTCAGAGAGCCATCCAGCGTCATATGGACAGTGGCTAAACGGGTCACCGGATCCAGCGTAATTTTATCAACCTGACCGACTTTCACCCCACTTAAAGCAACTTTAGCGCGTGGCTTGATGCCATTTACATTTTCAAAAGTCGCTGTCATCTGATAGCTATCAGAAATATTGGTGCCTACCAAACCGCTGACACGCATCGCCAAAAAAAACAGGGCGATACCGAAAAGAATGACAAAAACACCAACGGCCAGCTCACTAGTACGTGATTTCATTAAATACCTCCGAACATGACCGCAGTCAACACGAAATCAAAACCTAATACGCACAGCGAAGAATAGACGACCGTACGTGTTGTAGAAGTTGCGATACCTTCTGATGTTGGTTCACAGGCATAACCCTGATAAACCGCGATCCAGGTACAAATTAATGCGAAAACAAAACTCTTGATAATGGTGCCATTCAGGACATCTTTATAGAATCGCACGGTACTTTCCATGCCACTCCAATATGCGCCTTCATCTGCACCCAGAAAATCAACGCCTACCATTTTTCCGCCCATAATCCCGACCGCAGCAAAGATTACAGAGAGCATGGGCAAGCTAAAAATACCGGCCCAAAGGCGTGGCGAAATCACCCGTTTTAAGGGATCTACCCCGATCATTTCCATACTGGACAATTGCTCGGTCGCTTTCATCAGACCAATTTCGGCAGTTAAGGCAGAACCGGCACGACCCGCAAATAGTAAGGCAGCAACCACAGGTGCCAATTCACGTAACAAGGTTAAAGCTACTGCAGTACCAAGCATCGCTTCACTACCGAATGTCGACAGGATGGTATACATCTGCAAACCGAGTACCGAACCAATAAACAGGCCAGATACCGCAATGATCAAGAGGGACAGCACCCCGACCCGATACATCTGATAAACAAACAGCTTTACTCCAAGCCAGGTCGGCATGGAAAAGAGAATCTGCAACAGCATCAGTGTTGCAACACCAATCCCCTGAACACGTTCAATAACGCGTCTACCTAAGGCAGCAATGGCATTCATGAACGTACCTCATCACTTAAATAAGCCTGATGACTAAACTGATAATCTACCGGGCCTTCAACCGAACCGGTTAGGAACTGCTGCACAAAGGCTGAAGGATGATTTTTCAATTCTTCTGCTGTGCCCTCACCCTGGATTTTGCCTTCTGCGACTACATAAATGTAATCGGCAATCGATAAAGTCTCTGCCACATCATGCGAAACAATAATGGTTGTTAAATCCAGTGCTTCACGTAGAGAGCGGATTAGTCGAGTTAAAACCCCCATCACAATCGGATCCTGCCCGGCAAAAGGTTCATCGTACATGATCAGTTCAGGGTCCAGTGCAATCGCCCGAGCCAAAGCCACCCGGCGATTCATCCCGCCAGACAGCTCTGAAGGCATCATCTGCTCTGCCCCACGCAGTCCTACTGATTCGAGTTTCAAAGCCACGATTTCAGCAATCAAATGTTCAGGCAATTTGGTATGCGCACGAATCGGAAAGGCAACATTTTCATAGACGCTCATGTCGGTAAACAGAGCGCCACTTTGGAACAGCATCCCCATACGTGCACGTGCAGAAAAAAGCTCGGAACGGGACATCTTGGCAATATCTTTACCGTCCAGTAAAACCTGACCCTGTTCAGGCGTCAGTTGCCCGCCGATCAATCTTAATAAAGTGGTTTTACCAGTTCCGGAAGGTCCCATAATGGCGGTAATCTGCCCACGACGAATGTTTAAACTGACATCGTCATAAATTACACGCTCACCCCGCTTGAAACTCAAATTCTTGACTTCAATCAAAGACTGAGGATCCTGCGCTGTTTGATTATTCATAGCTGAGTTTATTCCTGCATTTTTTCAGCATGCATATGACAAAAGAACGAAGTTCAACATGTTAGCATTTGAAAATGAAGGGTCAAGTTCATGGAAAACATAATGCTCCATGCCTGGCCATATATTTCTAGTAATCAAAAATTTTATTTCGACGCGATTTTAACAGACTATGATCCATTTAAAAAACGATATACATAATAAATCAGATTGAACAAAAGCAAAGTTACCGCAATGTAGGACATGTACCCCTCAATAATATGAAAGACTATAAAAAGACACTTTCAGATTACGGATCATCATAAACCTAGAAAAAGTTAATGAATTAGGCATTTTATGCTGAAAAAACAAAAAATCAATGCATAAAAAAAACCAGCACTCAGGCTGGTTTTTTTTCAGACGTTATTCAATTAGTCATTGAATTTACGACGTGGACGATCTTCACCGAATGAACGCTCGCCACGTGGCTTGTCATCAAAGTTGCGACGCGCTGGACGGTCACCAAAGTCACGTTTTGGACGGTCATCACCGAATGAACGTGCTGGACGATCACCGAAACCACCTTCGCGACGTGCTGGACGATCACCGAAATCACGTTTAGGACGGTCACCGAAACCACCTTCACGACGTGGAGCAGGACGATCACCAAAATCACGTTTAGGACGGTCACCGAAAGAACCTTCACGACGTGGTTTGTAATCTACACGGTTACCGCGGTTGTCATCATTACCTTCGAAACGAGGACGGTCACCGAAGTCACGACGTGGGCGATCATTGTTAAACTCGCGACGTGGACGGTCTTCATTGAAGTCACGACGTGGACGATCACCGAAACCGCCTTCACGACGTGGACGATCGCTGTTGAAGTCACGACGTGGACGATCTTCGCCACCGAACGCAGGACGTTCGCCACGAGGTTTGTCATCGAAGCTACGACGTGGACGGTCATCACCACCTTCACGACGTTTGAAATTGCTCTCGCCTTCGAAACGACGACCACCACCGAAGCCACGACCGCCATCACGACGACCGCCACGACCACGACCAGCGCCATCACGGCTACCGCGTGCAGGAGGTGGAGATGGCTCAAGACCTTCAATTTCAGATACATTTAGACGAGCTTCAAGGAAGTCTTCTAGTGCACGGATTTTACCGCGTTCACGATAAGTCGCTAAAGTAATTGCTTTACCGGTACGGCCCGCACGACCTGTACGACCGATACGGTGTACATAGTCTTCGTTCTTCATAGGAAGACCAAAGTTGATCACGTGAGAGATTGTCGGTACGTCTAGACCACGTGCTGCAACGTCAGTTGCAACCAGGATTTTTGCACGACCTTCACGGATACTGCGCAGACGACGGTTACGAACGGTTTGTGGCATCGCACCATGCAGAGCAACAACTGATAAACCTGCTTCAGTAAGTTCTTCAGCCAGCATATCTGTATCTTCTTGAGTAGAAGCAAAGACCACTGCCTGATCAACATCTTCTTCGTTTAACCAGTGAGTAAGAAGTTTTTTCTTGTGCTCAAAGCCATCAGTCCAGTGTAAAGTCTGGGTAATGTCAGTATTGGTAGAGTGACCAGTTTCAATTGCAATACGCTCTGGCTCATTCATCATGCGTTCAGCAAGGGTAATGATACGTGGAGCGAAAGTTGCAGAGAACATCAGTGTTTGTTTACGGTTTGCAGCCAAGTCACCGATTGCTTCCAGGTCTTCAGAGAAGCCAAGGTCTAGCATGCGGTCAGCTTCGTCGACGATCAGCGAGTCAACTTTGTCAAGTTTGATTTGACGACGGTTAACAAGGTCAAGTAAACGGCCTGGAGTTGCTACAACAACCTGTGCACCTTTTAACTGCTGGATTTGTTTACCAAATGGCATACCACCCATAATTGCAGCAATACGAACACCTTTCATGTGACGTACAAATGCAATCGCGTCTTGGCATACTTGTTGTGCCAATTCACGAGTTGGTGAAATCACCAGAATAGTCGGTTGAGTCACCGCTTTCATACGTTCTTTAAATGGTACGAAAGTATCTTGGTTAGCAAGTGCGTTCAAAGTTGGGAGAAGGAACGCAGCGGTTTTACCCGAACCTGTCTGGCTAGATACTAAAAGGTCTTTACCTTCTAGTGCAGCAGGGATAGATTGTTCTTGTACAGGAGTCGGAGTAGTAAAACCTAAGCCTTGAAGGGCTTGTTGTAACGATTCATGCAAAGAAAATTCAGCAAAAGTTTTGCTCATAGAGTATTCCACCCGGAAATTGGGTGCTCCATTAAAAATAAAGTCAAATGGACATCGACAAAAAGCGGTACAGCAATTAAACGCTGAAAAGAGATGATTCAGCGGCGATCCGAGTAACGACGATGTGATATAACGCACGCATGATTACGGCATAACCTGAAGGAATCGCTTTAGCGATTGGGGCGCGAGATATCGTCCTCTCTTTGGACCGCACGCGCATACACAATGATAAGAAGAGAAATGTTCAGGTGACGAACAGAAATTAAGTGCGTGCGCAGATTATAGCAGGATTATTCATAAAGTCATCCGCTTTTCAGATTATTTTGTTTAACTGCTAATTTCTTCATCAATTTCTAAGACTTAAACAAGAAAAGAAATGTAATTAATTCTCCAGCTGGTCAATTTTCTTTTTATCAAGGCTGTGAATCATCTAAATATGAAGATATTTATCCCGTAATTATTTTCAAAAAATAAAAAAGGCATCCCGAGAGATACCTTTTTAATATTCGATTTACGGCGTTAAACCCGATTATTTCGCTGCCTCACCCCAAGCAGGAACAACTGCTTGCATAAGAGGTTTCAGCATTTTCATTGAACAAGCCAAAACTTGACCATTTTCCATAGAATCGCTACCACCACGCGCATCAACCACAGTACCGCCCGCTTCTTTCACGATTAACTCGCCTGCTGCAATATCCCAAGGTTTCAAGCCAAGCTCGAAGTAACCATCAAGACGACCAGCAGCGACATAAGCCAGATCCAAGGCAGCTGAACCACCACGACGGAATTGTGCACCTGCTTCAGTCACATTGAGCAATGCATCAAAATGATTCTTGGCATAAGAGACTACTTCACCATTACGTTTAGTACGGTAAGCATGACCTACTGCCAGGAAAGTATTGTTCAGACTGTCTTTAACATTTACACGGATACGGCGCTGGTTCAGCATCGCACCACGACCACGGCTCGCAGAGAATAGCTCATCTTTCACCGGGTCATAAATAACACCGTGTTGAGTTACACCTTTGTGCTGAACTGCGATAGAGATACAGAAATGCGGAAAACCGTTGATAAAGTTTAGTGTGCCATCAAGTGGATCGATCACCCAACACCAATCAGCGTCGTGACCTTTACCTTCTTGCAGACCAAATTCTTCACCAAGGAAACTGTGATTTTTATAGCTTTTACGTAGAGTATCGATGGTCAACTGTTCCAGATAACGATCTACACGCGTTACCGGACCATCAATGCCTTTTTCTTCGACTTGCAGATCGAGTTTATGACGATTTTGATGCGCTTTTAAAAGCTCTTGACCAACTAATTGAGCCGCACGCGCAGCCATCACCACCATAGGTTCCATTGAACACCCACTACAAATTTGAAGATACTGATAAAGAATAATGCATAAAAGCCCGCATATTTTAGCAAATATCCGGGCTTTTTGGGAAAAAATGTGTCGAAACTTTTTAAGAGTTTATAACAGGACGCTTTGACCTAGCTTTGACCAGGCTTCATTGATTGATTTTTCAATGCCTTGGCTATCAAGTCCTGCCTGCTGCAACATCTGGCTATGTGTTGCTTGTGCCATAAAGCTATCCGCTAAACCTAGATTCAGGATTGGTTTAACAATTTGAGCTTCAGCCAGATACTCATTCACTGCACTTCCTGCGCCGCCCATGACTGCATGTTCTTCAACAGTAACAAACAGGCTGGTTGAATGGGCCAGTTGGTTTAACATTTTGGTATCCAGTGGTTTGATGAAACGCATATTTACCACGCGTACACCCACATCATGCTTGCTGGCAAATACTTGAGCAGCTTCAACTGCAGCTTGAACCCGACTACCGAATGCTAGAATCGAAACATATTCATCATATTGTTCGTTCAGACTGAGCAACAATTCTGCCTGACCGATCTGCATCTCGGTCATGGTTTTCTGGATTTCCACACCCAGTCCATTCCCGCGCGGATAACGCACTGCTGCCGGACCATGATACAGATAAGCCGTATGCAACATCTGACGGCATTCATTCTCATCTTTTGGTGCCATGATCACCAGATTCGGAATGGTACGCATATAGGCATAATCATAGGCGCCGGCATGCGTTGGACCATCTTCACCAACCAGACCGGCACGATCGATCCCAAACGTCACATCCAGATTTTGCAGCGCTACATCATGCACCAACTGGTCATATCCCCGTTGCAGGAAAGTTGAATAAATTGCGACGACCGGTTTTAAACCTTCACAAGCCATACCTGCTGCCAGCGTCACTGCATGCTGTTCTGCAATGGCAACATCAAAGAAACGCTCTGGATACTCTTTGGCAAACTGCACCATGCCTGAACCTTCACACATTGCCGGAGTAATCGCCAATAGGCGTTTATCCTGTGCTGCTTCATCACATAACCATTGTCCAAATACATCTGAATATTTCGGTGCTAGATTAGGGGCTGTAACTGCATTGAGTTTACTAATCGCATGGTATTTAATCTGGTCACATTCTGCTGGCGCAAAGCCCTTACCTTTTTTGGTATAGATGTGGATCAGACGTGGACCTTTACGTTTTTTCAAGGCTTTAAAAACGTGTACCAGCTGTTTGACATCATGGCCATCATAAGGACCAAAATAATCAAAACCAATGGCTTTAAAAAGGTTATCTGCGGCATCAGTTGCAGCTTGATGTAAACGCGAGTTATATAGCCATTCCGGATGCGGCTGTACATAAGCCTCACCATCTTCAGTCACGTTGACGAATTCGCCACGCTCCCAAATTGCAGCGAGATGCTTGGCAAAACCACCAGTACTACATGAAATCGACATATCATTGTCATTCAGAACCACCATCAGGTCAGCCTGATGTGCCACAGCATCATTCATCGCTTCAAAAGCCATACCTGCTGTCATGGCGCCATCACCAATGATTGATACGACTTCACACGGATTGTTCTGATAACGGCGTGCCAAAGCCATGCCGAGACCAGCAGAAATTGCGGTAGATGAATGCCCTACCCCAAAAGTATCAAATTCGGATTCTTCACGCGCTGGAAATGCAGCCAGGCCATCTTTGGCACGGATTGTAGTGAGCTGTTCACGACGTCCGGTCAACGCCTTATGCGGATAAGCCTGATGACCCACATCCCAGATCAGGCGATCATGTGGCGTATTAAAGCAGTAATGTAAAGCGACAGTGAGCTCAATCACACCCAGATTGGCCCCAAAGTGTCCACCACTCTGACCCGCAGCATACAAAATGAATTGACGTAACTCATCCGCCACTTGTGTGAGCTGGCTTTGCTCGAGTGCACGCAGTTGCTCAGGATGATCGATCGCATCAAGCAACGGTGTTACAGGGCGTTGAGTTGGTATTTCTGTATACAGCATATATGGCAAAGCCTTCTAAAGCCTGGCAAAATCTTAAGCTAGGTCAATGGGGAATAACCGATCATATAGTTGAATTGTAGCAGCTTCAATTCAGCTACGCTTCTAGCGATGCAATATTAAACAGCGATCTCGTCGGGGTGAAAAATTTGCAGGCTACGATTATCCTGAATAATCTTACTATTTATCAACTATTATCGTTCGCTTTCTACAAAAAAGAAAATGTTCTTCATAAATTCAGCTGAGCAATTCTACTAATGTTTAAGCATTACGCTATACTTTAGCTACTTTATTAGGATTTTACGGGTTCAGCTGTGCCTATCGAATTTGTCGCAACTTCAAGATTACCGACCGCTCATGGTGAATTTAAAATTACTGTTTTTCAAGACCCTAAAACTGGCGAAGAACATGTCGCTCTTTCTAAAGGCTTAGAAGAACCAAGTGATGAACCTGTGCTGGTCCGTGTACATTCTGAATGTTTAACCGGTGATGCCTTTGCTTCATTAAAATGCGACTGTGGCCCTCAACTCCAGGCAACACAAAAACTGATTAATGAAGTGGGTCGCGGTGTCATTCTTTATTTACGTCAGGAAGGACGCGGAATTGGCTTGACCAATAAAATCCGTGCATATGCCTTGCAAGACCAGGGCCATGATACGGTCGATGCCAATCTGATGCTGAATTTACCGGCAGATGCACGTCAATATGATATGTGCAGCATCATGCTGGATCACTTAGGTGTAAAAGCCGTCCGCTTGATCACCAATAACCCTTTAAAAATTGATGCACTGAAAGAGCAAGGCATTAATGTAGTGGACCGTGTACCACTCACTGTGGGTCTGAATCCATTCAATGAGCAATACCTCAAAACCAAGCATGAGCGTATGGCGCATATGTATCAGAAGGAAGATTTTTAATTATTTTTAAATCTCTTCGACCTTTTAACTTAACCCCTCCAAACCTCCCCTTCTTGCGCATCGACTTAAAGCCATGCTTAAGTCTTGCTCAGGGAGGCTTTTCCCCCTCTTTGAAAAAGAGGGGGTTAGGGGGAGATTCAGATCGTCATCGAGAAAATCCGGTTCTCTGGCATACGACGCTTTAAACGTAAATCAAAAGCCATGCAAATATTGCGTACAAATGGTTTCCCTTTCTCCAAAATCGTGACTGAAGAGTCTTCAATTTTGATCAACTGATCCTGCTGCATTTCCACCAACTGCTTTAGAACTTCATCAATTTCAGCAAACTTCATGTCAGGTTTTGCCCAAGAAGTAGTAAAGCTACACATCAGATTCAGGATATGTTTACGAATAATCAGATCTTCCTGAGTCAGGATATGGCCTTTCACCACTGGAATCTGATTCTGCTCTAGCAGTTCATAATATTCTTCAATGGTTTTCACATTCTGCGCAAAGCTATACCAGCTATCACTAATCGAAGAAATTCCGAGTCCGATCATCACCTGAGTTTTAGACGCGGTATAACCCATAAAATTGCGGTGCAAAGTCCCAGACTGAAAGGACTGGTACATGCTGTCTTTTTCTAGCGCAAAATGATCCATACCAATTTCATGGTAACCATGCGCCAGGAGCTTTTTCTTACCCTCTTCATAACATTGACGCTTGATCTCATCTTTGGGTACATCAGCATCTTTAAAACCGCGCTGGCCATTCCCTTTAATCCAAGGTACATGTGCATAGCTATATAAGGCCAGACGGTCTGGTAATAGGGAATTGGTCTGATCGATGGTATTTAAGACATCCTCCAGGCTTTGAAACGGCAGACCAAAAACCAGATCATGCGAAATCGATTCATAACCAATTTCACGTGCCCATTCAGTCACCTGTTTAACATTTTCATAAGGCTGAATCCGGTGAATGGCTTTTTGTACGGTTTCATTATAATCCTGCACGCCATAACTGACCCGACGAAAACCCAGGTCATACAAGCCTTGCAAATGCTCACGCGTGGTATTGTTTGGATGACCTTCGAAGCTGAATTCATGCTCTGCTGCAATCTTGGCTTTGGACAAAATACCTTGAATCAGCTGGGTTAAATGTTCAATGGAAAAGAACGTCGGTGTCCCACCACCAAGATGAATTTCTTTGATGATGGGTTTTTCTTCTAATAACTCACAATACAGCTCCCATTCTTTCAGCACAGCTTGTATATAAGGTTGCTCGACTTCATGACGTTTGGTCACCCGTTTATGACAGCCACAAAAGGTACATAAACTTTCACAAAATGGCAGATGGATATACAGGCTAATGCCTTCAGTCGCATTCGACTCCTGAAAAGAACGTTTTAGTGTCTGCTTCCAAAGCTCTAGTGAAAATCCTGACTCTTCCCAATAAGGTACGGTTGGATAACTGGTGTAGCGAGGACCGGGGACATTATATTTTTGAATGAGAGAATTTGCCTGCACAGTCATGAATGCCTACCACCTTATCAGTCAGGTTAATGCGCTGCATAAGCGCTGTTGAGGTTATTGTGCGGAGCTCAAAAAAAGAATTCAACCTAGTAGTCTGGTCGGATTTAATGCTCTACACATCCTTCTAAAACATTAGGTTGAATGTTGTTACAGATGGTGAGCATCCAGAAAAACACCTTAATTTTTAGGCCATTTTATGCTTTGATGTAAGCAGTCTTTTTATTTCCCTATGAGGGTTCTGATGCAGCATCCTACCTCTGCAGATATTCAACGCGTTCGCGATTTTCTCCTCGACCTGCAAGCCCGGATTTGTGCCGCGCTGGAACAGCAGGAACGTGCCGGTGGCGGTACAGCCGAATTTGTGATTGATGACTGGGAACGTCCTGAAGGTGGCGGCGGCCGTTCACGCGTGCTGCAAAATGGTATGGTGATTGAAAAAGGCGGTGTGATGTTCTCTCACATCAATATTTCCAAACTGCCCGCTTCTGCCACTGAACGCCATCCGAATATAGCCGGAGCTAAAGCTCAAGCCATGGGTGTATCTTTGGTTATCCATCCTAAAAATCCGAATGTCCCGACCTCACATGCCAATGTACGTTTATTTGTGGCGGAAAAAGAAGGTCAGGATCCAATCTGGTGGTTTGGTGGCGGTTTTGACCTCACCCCTTTCTATCCAAATGATGAAGATGTGCTGTCATGGCACCAGACAGCATATGACCTGTGTGCACCTTTTGGCGAAGAGGTTTATCCAGAACATAAAAAATGGTGTGATGATTATTTCTATCTAAAACATCGTGATGAGCAGCGCGGTGTCGGCGGTCTATTCTTTGATGACCTGAATCAATGGGATTTTGAAACCTGTTTTCAGTATATGCAGGCTGTAGGCAATGGCTATTTAGAGGCCATTCTGCCAATTTTCCAGCGTAACCAAGACAAGTCTTATACTGAAGCACAACGTGATTTCCAGCTGTACCGTCGTGGCCGTTATGTGGAATACAATCTGGTATATGACCGTGGCACACTGTTTGGCCTGCAGACGGGCGGCCGGATTGAATCGATTCTAGTCAGCCTGCCACCTCTTACCGGCTGGTTATACCGCCCAGAATGGGCTGAAGGATCACCAGAAAAACGTTTGACCGATTACTACCTTAAACCGCATGACTGGTTAACAGAATTAAAAACAAAATAAAGCAATCAAAATATTTAAATACAAATTGCCCTCAGAAAATATTTAAATACAAATTGCCCTCAGATAGAGGGCTTTTTTAATGGATAAATCCTCTATACTGCAATTCAGAAAGATATTTCAGGATCTACTCCTTGATCTTGACTCTGATAAAGATAAATTCTGCTAGGTAAAAATAACAATGTTTAAGCTTCACCTTAATCCTGCTACGTTGGCCTTTTGGCTATTTCTGGCGCTTGGTATTAGTGCGATTAGTACCGCTGTTATCAGTCATAACCTGATTTTAGATGTAGTTGCCATTTCTGTGAGTGTCCTCACGATTGCCGGAACCTTATTTAGTATGGCCTTGCTATTTGTCGAACATATTATTGAGATTTGCAGTTCCTAAACCTTTAATCTTTAGCCTGCTTTTCACTGCTGACAGGCTTTAGCCCTCCTGCATTTTCACGTATATTAATGGCCATTTCCGCACATGGACATGGTGAAATGAGCAAGCAATTTGCCGTCATTGGCAACCCCATCGAACAATCACGCTCTCCTGAACTGCATCAGGCTTTCGCTGCCAAAACCGGGGTCAATCTGACCTATACCAAACGCCTTGCCCCACTGGATGGTTTCACAGCCAATATCCAGGAATTTTTTGCTCAGGGCGGTATTGGCATGAATGTGACTGTGCCCTTCAAAGAACAGGCCTTTGCCCAATGCCAAGTCCTTACCGAACGTGCCAAAATCGCCAAAGCCGTTAATACCCTATGGATGAAAGATGGCATTCTGCATGGTGACAATACTGACGGACAAGGCTTAGTCGAGGCTATTCGTGCTCTTGACTGGACTCTGGAAAATACCGACATCCTGATTATTGGTGCTGGTGGCGCGACTCGCGGCGTGATCTATCCATTGCTACAGGCCGGTGTGAAGAAGATTGTTATTGCTAACCGTACCTTGTCACGTACAGAACAACTGGTTGCCGATCTAAAAGACGCTGTGCCTCAAGCGGAGTTACAAGCCATTGCCTTAACTGATTTAGCCGGTGAGTTTGATATTGTAATTAATGCGACTTCTGCCAGTCTTAGTGGTGATGCGCTGGTACTACCTGAAGCTCTACAGTTTAAACATGCCTATGAAATGGCCTATGGCAAACCGTCCACTTTTCTGGATCAAGCCCAAGCCCGTGGCGTCCCTACTTCTGAAGGTTTCGGCATGCTAGTCGGTCAGGCCATTGAATCTTTCTATATCTGGAACGGAGTAAAACCTGAGTTGAAAGATTTTCTTTAATTCTGAATATTTTTCAGGTGAACGGGTTAGCCATTAATCCGTTCACTCTTTTCCTTTCATTAAAAATAATAAAATTAAATTGGATTTAATGACATGATTTATCCAATGATTAGACCCTAACATTCGTGTACAATTCATACAAAAATACCCCTAGACAATCTCCCTAAATATTGATTAAAGTCCAGACAGATAAGCATTTTTCAATATAAGTGCCTTATTTAAAGATGGAGAGTTCCGTTATTTAATCTTTAAACTTGTCTGATCTTCTCGATTCGCTTTTCTGACATTTTTATTTGTTGTCTTTATCAATGTTTTTTTATCCCCAATGTGAATAATCATAGAATCGATACAGATAATCCAAAACTATTTTAATCAGGATTAAACGCATGCCAGCATATAAAGCTCCTTTACGTGATATTCGCTTCTTAATGAATGAAGTGCTTGATTACCCTGCACATTACCAAAAACTGTCAAATGGCGAATATGCCGATGCAGATACGGTAGACATGATTCTAGAAGGTGCGGCAGATTTCTGTGAAAATGTACTTTCTCCACTGAACCAGACCGGCGATGCAGAAGGCTGTCATTTTGAAAATGGCGAAGTACGCACACCTAAAGGCTTCAAGGAAGCTTATGATCAGTTCGTGCAAGGTGGCTGGCAAGGTCTGTCTTATCCTGAAGAATTTGGCGGTCAAAACCTGCCGATGTCTTTAAACCTGATCAAATCCGAAATGATGGGTACAGCAAACTGGTCTTTCCAGATGTATCCAGGTTTGAGCGTGGGCTGTATCAATACCATCATCCAGTATGGTACTGATGAACAGAAAAATACCTATTTACCGCATCTGGTTGCAGGTACCTGGTCAGGAACCATGTGCCTGACTGAGCCACAATGCGGTACCGATCTGGGTCAGGTAAAAACTAAAGCAGAACCACAAGCTGATGGTACTTATGCGATTTCTGGTACTAAAATCTTCATTTCTGCGGGTGAACACGATTTAACTGAAAACATCGTACACATCGTTTTGGCACGTCTTCCAGATGCACCACAAGGCACCAAAGGCATTTCCCTGTTTATCGTACCGAAATTCATTGCCACTGAAGATGGCGGCATCGGTGAACGTAATGCCGTGAACTGTGGTTCGATTGAACACAAGATGGGGATCCGTGCCTCTGCAACCGCTGTACTGAACTTTGATAATGCAGTGGGTTATTTAATTGGCGAGCCAAACAAAGGCTTGCATGCCATGTTTACCTTCATGAATACCGCGCGTATTGGTACCGCAATCCAAGGTATCTGTCATGCAGAACTATCGTTCCAGGGTGCATTGCCATATGCCAAAGAACGTATGTCGATGCGTGCCCTGTCTGGTAAAAAAGATCCAGAAAAAGTGGCGGATGCGATCATCCACCATGCCGATGTGCGCCGTATGCTGTTGACCCAGAAAGCGATTGCTGAAGGTGGTCGTGCCATGATCTATCATGCAGCACAAATCGCAGATAACATGAATGATGCCCTGCTGCGTGGTGATACTGCTGAATTTGAACAGCAGGATGATCACTTAGGTTTCTATACCCCTATTCTGAAAGGCTTCCTGACTGAAATGGGTTATGAAGCAGCGAACCACGGTATGCAAGTATTTGGTGGTCATGGTTACATCAAAGAATGGGGCATGGAGCAAATCGTTCGTGATTCACGTATCTCTACCCTGTACGAAGGAACGACTGGCGTTCAGGCACTTGACCTGATTGGTCGTAAGGTCCTGCTAACCTCTAAAGGTAAAGTGATTCGTGATTACACCGCTGAAATTCTGAAATTCTGTGGACAGCATGCACGCAATAAATACATGCGCCGTTTTGCCTGGGACCTGACCAAGCTATGTGCACAGTGGAATGCGTTAACTGTACGTATCATGCTGGCAGCACGTAAAGACCGTGACATCGTATCCTCTGCTTCTGTGGACTTCCTGATGTTCTCAGGCTATGTAATGATGGCTTACTTCTGGGCACAACAAGCTGCAGTGGCTTCAGCGAAACTGGTTGCTGGTGATGGTGCAGAAGTTCCAGAGTTCTACAAAGCGAAAATTAAAACTGCTGATTTCTACTTTGAGCGTTTATTGCCACGTGCCCAAGGCCATGCTGAAGCAATGGTGAATCCATCCAAAACCATGACTTCACTGGCAGCAGAACACTTCAGTTTTGATTACTAAGTCAAAAGTTTAGGTTTTAGCTTTAAAAAGAGCGCTACGGCGCCATTGCTGTCCCACAATTTTTCACAAGAGGAAGCTCAAATGAGCTTCCTCTTGTTTTATGGGTATTTTATCGGGTGAAAATAAAGCTTTTAAAGTTCTTCTTTCAAACAAATTCACTTGAATTAT
>NZ_VOZF01000011.1:0-93925 GCF_013419905.1 Acinetobacter sp. YH12046 | reverse complement strand
TAGGCAGGACATTATGGAAAAAATGGTCAGGCTATCATCGCCGCAGTTTGGTGGAAACCAAGATGCATTGCATCAAATTATTAGGCGATAAATTAATGGCAAGAAGCTTTCCTAGTCAGGTGAATGAGATCCATGCACGTGTAGCAGTCCTTAACAGATTTACGGAATTAGGTCGCCCACTTACCCAAGTTACGCCTTAAATTTGGATCAATTAGGGGCGCTTTGCATTTCAAATCTTTGTGCAACAAAGCCGTTCATCAGTATAATATCCTGTCTTTAGAATGGTATCGATTTAGAGGGCCAGGTGTTGATATTTTCTTCGTAATGTCCGGATTTATTATCTGTTTAACGACAGCTAAAAAGAATATAACCCCTATAAAATTTTTAAAAGGCCGTATGCAAAGAATATTGCCTCTGTATTGGTTCTTTACCACTGTGGCTCTTTGTATTTTTTTATATAACCCTGAACTCATTAATATGAGTGGTGGATATACCAATATTATAGCTTCTTATTTATTAATTCCAGGGGAGCATAAGTTCCTTGTTCAAAATGGCTGGACCCTAAGTTATGATATTTATTTCTATATCATTTTTGCTTTATCTCTCTATTTCTTTAGAAATAAAATAAATTATATTGCATTAATAGCGGTATTAACCTTTTTACCTGCTGTAGGGATATTGGTATTAAATTTAGATAAAGTATTCTTTTTTAATGTAATTCTTTTGGAGTATGCCTTGGGTATTTTTGCATATCTCATTTATATAGAATGCAATTTAAACTTTATGTTGAATATTATTCTGATTCTATTGGGGGCAGCATTTATTTTCTTTCAGAATATATTTAATGTGTTTGAAACTGGTTTCGGCCGTGCTTTGGACAGGGGAGTACCAGCCTTTTTATGTGTGGTTGGTGTGATTGGTTTGGAAAATTTTTTTAAAAACCACTATCATAAATTTGTAAATATTTTAGATAGATTAGGAAATACGTCTTATTCTATTTATCTAAGTCACCCATTCATACTGGTTATAGGAACAAAGTTATATATAAGCTATTATTTTTTTCAAAATCTTAATTTTGCTTTATTTTTATATGTGATCTGTATTTTTATTGGGT
Organism: Acinetobacter sp. YH12046; assembly: GCF_013419905.1. NCBI lineage: Bacteria > Pseudomonadati > Pseudomonadota > Gammaproteobacteria > Moraxellales > Moraxellaceae > Acinetobacter > Acinetobacter sp. YH12046. Next base: position 92,811 of record NZ_VOZF01000011.1, on the reverse strand, counting down.
ACTATGTAAATAAATTTATTGAAATCCCTTTAAATAGGACAGTTAAGAATTCATTTAAATCAAATTCTATATGGATATTAAAGATTAAAATATTTATTCGGAATTTAAGAAATATATAGTTAACCTGTTATATGAGAGTAATCAATATCCTCATATTGTAAGCTAGTAATAAAGCTTCATCCTAAGTTTTATTAAGTACTTGATTTTAATAACTTATGAGCATAACTTATTAAAAATAAAGTATCATCGTACATAATCATGTATTCTTAATTTTATAGCATGTCTAGTAATAAAGTATCATCTTAAAGGTAGGTGAGTTAAATTCAAAGATCCAAATATTTATGCCATAGAGCATAGAGAAAACTATTAAGCAGATTTTAAGGCTTCTGTAAACCGCTTTAACCAATCTGCAAACTCTTTATCAGACTCACTTATCTCAAATTTGTTTTTTGGATGGTTAATGCCTTTGGGAATGCCAATATCTTTTAAGGATTTTGCCGTGGGCCAACGCAAAGAATGTCTAATAATCTGTTGTTTAAAAATTGGAAAATTTTGATCCCAGGCTTCAAAATCTTCGACTTTAACAATTAATGTTGAAAGTGGTTTGTAATTGTCGCTAGTATCAATTTCTAGAATGGAAAATTTTTTACCTTGAAATTCTAGCTGTACTTCCGCAATACTTCGAAAGTTGCCATCATCGGTCTTATGTAGCTTGGATCGATTGACAGCGGGAAGCTTAGAAATGGTAAATCTAAATTTTGATAGAATATTATTCTGTGATCTGAATTCCTCAATCATAGCTTGAAATGATTCAAATCTTTTCATAAATAGTTTAAGGTTATCACTCTCATCTTGACAATTTTCAAATTCCCCCCGGCCAATTTCTCCAAAAATAGTGGATTCCCCTGTACCGACGTCAGGTTCAGGTAAGATAGTTATATCATCGTTATTAAAGCTGCCCTTTTTACCAGAACGTTTAATTACTGCTTTTTTCGTTTCAAAAGGAGATGAGAGTGCTAGTGTGATTTTAGGTGAATCAATAATTGCTATTTTTTTATCACTATTTGCTTCTTTTTTATCATCAATTATAGGATCTTCATCTTGGAGATGCTTACTACCTCTGGAAGAGCCCTGAGAGCTTTCCTGAGTATTTTTTACCGTAAATTTAGGACTGCAGAAAATGACAGTATGATTAATTTCACTGGGTAAGTTTGATATTGCTAGAATTTCATTTACATAATATTTGTTTTTCTTCGGACTAAAATATACTTTTAATGTGATTTCAGCACCTTTTAATGAGGGTGGGACAAAATTAAAGTTCCAGTATTCTCGGACTTTTGTCTGAAACTTCTCACTTAAAAATTTTTTGGAGATGCTTTCGAAAGATGTTCGTGCTTCTGTATCGAGTAATATCCATGCGAGCAAGCGGCGCATTCCGACATTATCATATTGGGATGGTGGGAAGTTACAGAATGTAGGAATATTGACTACAGTTTGATTCTCTCCCTTTATGATATCAAATTCACCAGAAAGACGTGTTTGATCCAGTGCACTACGAGATAGATAGGCATTATGCAAGAATAATACTCTAGCGAGTTCTATCTGGGGTAAAATAATTTCAATATCTTTATATTTTTCATTAATATCGCTAACAATATTACTGAAATTATATTGTCCTGACTCATTAATTAAAATATTCCATTTTTGAAAGTTATCAATTTGAATGGTGATAGTAGATTCATTAAAAGGAGTAAAGGTTTCAGTCTGATTGAAACGTCGGTTGCGCGCTAATAATGGCATATTAGAAAAACGAGCATATTTCAGTATATATCTCTGATTTTCTATTGAATATTTATAATTTTCTAATCCAATGTTTATATAGCATTCAGGATTTTTTCTTTCTTTAAAAATAGAACCTAAAAAAGTAATTCTAGCATTTTCAGGAAAATTTTTAATTTTTATCATCTATTCTTTACCATTTGAATCTTTAGTTGATTGAAAAATACTGCATATATTAAAGCTTATTTTATTGAAATTTCAAAGTTTAATTTCAGTAAGGTAACGATTTAATCAAATTAATTTTGAATAAATTGAGCGAATTCAAGAGTGATATATTCTAGAAATCTTTTCGTTTCAGATGTCATTCGTTCTTCACTTAATCCAGCTTTTCGTAGAATGCGCCACTGAGGAATTGATTGTTTATTGATTTTAATATCGATAAACACTTTTGTTAGGCGTCTGATTTGATAACAGCTAATATTTTCACTATACCGTTCTAGAAAAAGTTGAATCAGAGGTAATTTATGTAAATTTTTCTCTAATGTATTTGAATTAGACGTCTGTTTAAACCACCATTTCATAGAGCGTCTCGGGCTATCTAAATCCCAGATTAAAGTATTATTAAGTTGGACAAGTTGCTTTACATAAAAAAGATCGCGTTTTTGCCAATCAATTTTAGTCCCTTGAGGAATAAATTTCTGATGGAAATTTTGGTTTGTCTGCAATAGCCAGTCTTTATCATTTCGATATAACCATGCATAAAGAGCTGCCTGCAGGTGACGAGCCGGTTTAACCCCATGTTCTTGTACTAAACCTACCCATTTTTCACGATTCTCAGCTCTAGTTATTTCAAAATTAGTATCCTGGAATTTTATTTGATTATTCTGTTGAGTAGTTGCTTTCTTGAAGGACTTAACTTGAGTGAAGATATCTGTAAAAGACCAGTCAGTATTTAAAAAAGCTTCGATTGTAATAATATGCTCCAGATAACTAAAGCTTTTGCGATGCTTTCTAAAAATATGACGTAGCCAACTGGTTTCAGAAGCTAAGTCATCTAAATGGTATTGCTGAAGAAATTTTTCTGGCCACCTTAATGATATTTTTTCTGAAATTTGATCGAAAGCAATTTGGTTTTCCCCACGGATACAGTTATTCCGTCTGGCTAGTTCATTATAAAACATCGTCCACTGTTCATAACTCGGTGATACAAAAGGCGGTGTAGATAACAATTCTATTATTTTAGAACTAATGAAAAGTTCATCACTTGTTGCTGGTACCTGATTCCACTCAGTACAAAAAACATCTGAAGGTGCTATAAAGTCATGTCGATGTAATGATCTTAAATCTAGTCTTGATTCTACAAGATTACCGTGTTGCGGACAGCAAGCTCCCTGAATTTGCCATAAACTCAACCAGTAAAATTCTCCTTTTTGAAACGCTTGCTCTTTCAGACATTGTGGACAGTAACGTAGTCTATCAATAATAGGGACTCGTGAAGCATTAATTCCCAAAGAAAGATGTACCGAACCTTGTGAAATATTACCCATCCATTTGATACATTGTTTTCTTCTTGCTTCAGGCACAAAAGGTGCATATATAGGAAATAATGTGTGTTTGTATATTATATTTTGTAGAGTCAATTGTTGTTCAGAATACTGATTAACGATCGCATTAAGATGGCAGGGTAAATCAACCGTCGCAATAACCTGTCTATTTTCAAATACAGCATCAAGTAATTGCTTTGGACTTTCAAATGCCAACCGGATTCCAGCACGAGCCACCGTACTATAAATTAGCTCATTTTCATAAGGCATGGGGAAATTTAGCATAACTAACTCACTTGTTTGATCCAATCAGGTATATCAAAGATCAAATCTGTTTCAGTTTTTAGATGATCATAAAAGCTCTGACCACTCTTTTTTTGTGAAAATTGAAAACGTAAGTCAACTGAATCCAATGTATGCCATTGATCATATTTAAGTAGTTTAGGTTTGGATATTTTAGGTTTGGAGAGTGGAGGGCTCTTTGTTGAATCTTCATTCTGTTTTAACCAGTCCAAAATAATTGATAGTAGTTCGGTCAAATGCTTGTCAGGATGTTTAATAAATACTTTTTTAACCATCGGTATCAAAATCTTGGAGTCATAACCAAGCTCAAGTAACAGAGCATGTAAACGGAGAGATTCATCATGTCCTTGATATTCATTAAGCTCATCTTCTTGCTCAATTGCACTTTCTTCGATTTTGGAAAAAAGTTTTAACAATTGTCTGTCAATTTCAGGTGTGATCAAATCAGGATATTGTGCAATTCGTCGAGCATCACCTGAACGTAAGGCATCTATAATATGATGAATTGGTTTAAAGTCTTCTTGATATGTATTTTGGAGCAATTTTACAGTGATTCGTTCTAAACCAGATTCAATTGCTCGTATTTGTGCAAGGACAAAAAGCTTAACAGTTACATCTAAAATACCTTGGGTTAGATCAAACCAGCATTGTCGCAACTCCTCTGAGAGTGCTAGATCAGCTTTTCTTAACCACTGATATTTCCAAAGAGCATCTGTAAATGTCATCCACTCAGATTTTCGAACCTTCCCATCTGGGGTTTTTATTGCAGGTTCATTTTTTATAGGTTCCCAGTGAATTGAACCAAAACCTACAGCTCGACGTGATGAGCGCAAATCACGTTCAAATATGTTACTTGCTTTGGGTGTTCCTACCATAATGATTGGCAAGCTATAAACATTCACTAAAGTCACAAAGAAATTTAACATTTCATCAGAATTTTTAGATCTGTTTGCCATGAGGTGTTGAATTTCATCAATCACCAAAAGACCGATTGCATGAAGATGAGCAATGTGTCCCATAAGTTGCAAGAGCTTTTGTTCATTATGTCTTTTTTGAGTATATTGTTGCTCATAATTAGTTCCTAAAGCACGGTCAACAGCACTAAAGAAACTTAAATATAGGGATTTAAGTGAGCCATTATATGGGCAGTCTATTTTTAGATAGACCAGCTGAGTGAAATTATGTTCAGGATGATAAATTTTTTGTGGGTAATTTCTAAGAATGCGATTTAACGTGGTTGTTTTGCCACTACCAGAGAAACCGATAAACACTAGACTTTGTGCTGTTGATATTAAATCTGTATGGCGAGAAGCATTAAAATCATTGCTTTTAATATGTTCAAAACTATTTTGTAAATGCCGATTTAAATCACCTGTAGTAATATTTCGTCCTACATAGCCTTTTCTCAACATAATAGAAATTTTTTGTTCTAATGTTAAATGTCGTTTAATAGGGTGAAAAAAATTATTTAATAACTGGGATATAATATGAGCACGAGTATTGTTGGGTAGTTGTCGATCAGATAATTTAAATTCGATAGTACCCCTAATGGCTTGGATTGTATCTTTTGCCTCAAAAATTTCGGGTAGTGCCTCAATAAAAGGGTTTCCCTGATAGTCAGAAACTGGGCTTACTGTATACACTGCATGGTCATTTTTATTAGTCATAATTGTATCCCGCTTATTTGAATTTATTGAATATCAGTTATCATCGTCACAATCTTCAAGGTCATCTAGCAACTCTTGATAAATGCCAAAACGTAGTTTGTAATCTTCATCATTTTCTAAATTTATAAATTGCCTAGACTTAGGTATAGGAATAATATTACTTTGATTTTCTGAAGACTGCTCAGAGTGGTCTAGAACCGTAAATGCAGATTTTGACGATTTTTGGCTGTTGTTTCTCTGTTTCAATCTTTCACTGTCTTTTTCAGCTTGTTTATTTTTACGAAGATCAGTCAACCGTTCTTTTTTACTAAGTGTTGAAGAAGGTTTTTTTGCATCTGCCCGAGCAATAATTGATTCAATATGTTCTTCAAGGCTTGCTTGAGACCTATCGGTTTTTAGGTTTTGAGCCGCTTTCGTTTTCTTTTGTTCGTGTTGAACCTGCCAAACTTCCCAAAAACTACAGCCTATGAACTCTCTAGATCTTGGAGAAAGTGTAGCTTCCCAATAATCTAAACTATGCTTCTGATAAAACACATAAATTATTTCTGCATTACTTGGATCATAAGCCACTTGTAATGATTCTGGACGAGAAATAGATTTTTTACGATGCATCCAGCCTTGTTTATATATTTCAGGGCAATTATAAAATACTCCAAACATTTTTAGGCCGAGGTCGGACAAGGTCGCTTTAACTTTAGGTAATAAAGCAACATGTAATGCTTTTTCAGAAACTTGTTTTAACTGACCCACACGATGTTGTATTCCCCAATTCCATAAATGAATAGGAACTAAAGGCAAATCACTAGGCATATCTATATCACGATCATAAGTTGTTAATTGATGGGATGTATTATGTGCAAGTATTGAACCAATAATGATCTGCTTAAATTCAGTTATAGTAAGTGTTGAATCTAATCGGTAGTCAGAGCCCCCACGTTTTTTCTCTTTAACCTGTTGTACTACGCCAGAAGCAAAAGGCTTAAATTTTGTCTGAATAGTTCTGAAATAACGTTCAACAATTGGTTTTAAATCTCCACGATAAGGTGCAGTATTTTCAATACGGATAGAAAAGTTATATTCTAAAGCTTCAATCTGATGTCCTAATAATTCTCCCCGATCTGCCAAAATAGCATCGGGTAATCCAATACATGGCCAGTCATCATGTGTAATTTCATAACCATATTGTTTGCATAACTCAACTTTATCTGTCATAGCGACTTGTAGAGCTTGCATTGCAGTTACATAGGAGGCATTTTCAAATCCAATATAGAAACCAACCACCATTCTACTAAATACGTCAGCAACTAAATAAATAGTGGGTCTTCCAACAATACAAGCACGATCTGAATCTGATACAAGATAAATATCAGCAATGGTTGCATCAATTTCATAGCGAGAACCAGGCCCTAGGACTTGGGTGTTGACAGTAGAATGGAGCTCTCGGATGTCTTTTGCATAGATAATCGGATTGGTTCGAGCAGTAAGTTGAGCCACTTTTGGAAACTCACGCTCATAAAAATATTTAAATTGCCAGATGGTCGGAATTTCGCTATCAGGAGTATCTGGAAATAATGAATGATACATCGTAGAAAATTTACGATAGGCATAACTCAAAGAATTTTTATCCTTTGTTAACATATATTTATTAATATTAATTCTGAAAAGTCGCTCGATATTCTGATCAACTAATGCACCAACACCTTCACTATATTTTCTTGGCCTACCTAGTTTTTTATTTTTTGCAATACGTTTAACACCTTTAGCACCAGAATTGTTATAACTGGGAATAAGTGCATTTGGTGTTTGACCTCGTTGCCAGTATCGACGTGCTAATCTATAAATGGTTTGATGAGTTGTTTTATGCTGCTCAATAATTATTTTAACAAGGCTAAAACGAATAGATGGATCATAGAAATGCTCATTAGATATGAGTAAATCTATAATGTTCATTCCCATATCACGTTTTTTTTGCTGTACAGAGCCTTCTGTCACATTAATCAAGGAGATATTGGCAAAAGGATCATCGGTTATTTCTGCTTCGCCTACTTCTATGGCTGTAATCAGTTCTTCTTTTTTTATTATAGAGGGATTAGCATTAGGATGATTTAAATCAATCCAGATAATATGAGAAGGAATAATTTTAAGAATGCGGTAATCTTTACCTTGAAATTTATATACACTATTGATTCGAAACATGGCGAATCTCCTCCCATATTTCAAAATTTCCTAACTTGATCTCAGAGGCTTTAATCTTTTTATAGTCTTTGGTTATATCGAAAATAAAATAACGTTGAGCAAGCAGTTCTCGGAGCTCAGCTAAAGACGTACCAATCGTTAAATTATATGCTTGATCTATTTTTTTGCTTAAAGTAATTAATTCGAGTTCAGGATATTGTGTAAATATATGAATATAATCATTTAAACGATCATGAATTTCAGCACTAGATTCTCTCATGGCTGGATAAAGCCATTTGATGTTATTCAAAATAACTGAAGGAATTTCTTTTTCTGTAAGGATATACCAAGGTGTATCTGTACTTTTCCAATATCTACGCTCAAGTTCTAGTTTTTCAACGGTTCTTTCATCCTGTAAGCTATTTGTGTATTTAGTTCGGATGACAAAATTTGGTTGGTTAGTACTTTGACTATTTACATAAAAACTTGAACTGATAGTTTGTAGGGCATCTTTAACTTTAGGGTGAGAGATTTGAGCTCTTTCTGAAATTTCGAGCGTAGTGTTGAGAGGCAAGGGAAACTGCTCTCGGATATCAGTAATTAACGGATTCCAGTCTAAAAGTAGAAAAATTGCAAGTTCTAAATCAGATAATAAATGATGGGTGCGCTTCGTTGTATGGCCAAAAACTCGGTGACAACGACCTTTTGAACTTACATCTTGTACAGTAATCCATGGCTTATAATCTTTTAAATAGCCTTGACCACGTCCTTCTTTAATCCAGCGTTTCTGCTGATGTTCTGTAGCCATAACAAATCGCCCGCTATTCTTTATTTATTCAGAATAGCAGGCGATTAATTTGTAATCAATATGGGGTGATACTTTATTTTTGAAGATGAAACTATATTACTTAGGATGATACTTTATTACCTACATACACATATAACAGGCTAATTTTATGGATTATTCCACTGTTACTGATTTTGCCAAGTTACGTGGCTGGTCAACATCAGTACCACGCAGGACTGCCACATGGTAAGACAGTAGCTGTACTGGAATACAATAAACAATTGGCGCTAAAACAGCGTTTACTTCAGGAATATGCACGACATGCTGGCGCTCTTTGGCTTTAATGCCACTATTTTCATCAGCAAAGACAAATAATTCACCGCCACGTGCCTGAACTTCTTCCATATTGGATTTCAGTTTATCAAGCATGTCATCTTGCGGTGCTAGAATTACTACTGGCATATCATTATCTACTAAAGCCAGTGGACCGTGCTTCAGCTCACCCGCTGCATAACCTTCTGCATGAATATAAGAAATTTCTTTCAACTTCAGTGCACCTTCCAGTGCGATCGGGAAGTGTGTACCACGGCCTAGGAACAGACAATGCTGTTTCTCTACAAAGAGTTCAGAGAGACGCAGAATTTCATCATCATGACTTAAAGTATCTAGCAGTACCTTAGGCATATGCCATAGTCCAGTCGTGATCTCAGTCATCTGTTCAGCTGAAATGGCATTTTTCACTGTACCGATTTTCAGTACCAGTAACATCAAAGCTGCGAGCTGGGTGGTAAAGGCTTTGGTCGAAGCCACGCCAATTTCAGGACCCGCCAAGGTCAGCAGACTGTAATCTGTTTCACGTACCATTGAAGATGTAGCGACATTACAAATCGTCATCGTCGTAATGTTTACACCTTTTGATGTAGCACGTTTTTGCGTATCACGCAGAGCGGCTAAGGTATCGGCTGTTTCACCTGACTGAGAAATACACACATAGAGTGTGTTATTAACAATCACTGGCGTACGGTAGCGGAATTCACTGGCAATCTCGACCTGACAAGGCAGATCAATCAGCTGTTCAAACCAGTATTTGGCAATCATACCGGCGTGGTAACTGGTACCACAGGCAATGATCTGAATCTGCTGGATTTTTGAAAAATCCTGTTCTGCATTTACCAGAAAATCTTCACGCAGCGTATTGCCATTCAAGGCTTGTGAAATAGTCTGTTTTAGGGCTTCAGGTTGCTCATAGATTTCTTTGAGCATGTAGTGCTTATATTCACCCTTAGAAGCATTGCTCACGGTGGCATCCAGTTCTTTGACTGGGCGATCTACCAGTTGACCATCCACAAATACTTCAATCGTAGTGCGAGTTAGACGCGCAATATCACCTTCTTCAAGATAGATAAAGCGATTCGTGATCGGTAATAAAGCCAACTGGTCAGAACTGATAAAGTTCTCGCCGATCCCCACACCAATCACCAGTGGTGAACCTTCACGAACAGTAATCAATTCATCTGGATGATCTGTATGTACGATCCCCAGCGCATAAGCACCTTTTAGTTGGGGTACGACCTGACGAACAGCTTCAAGCAGGCTAGGGGTAGATTTCAGTGCATCGTTGACCAGATGGGCAACCACTTCAGTATCAGTTTGTGAAGTGAATACATAGCCTAAAGCTTCAAGATCATCTTTCAGCTCCTGGTAGTTTTCAATAATCCCGTTATGAACCACAGCAACATTACCCGAAATATGGGGATGAGCATTGTTTTCAGTCGGTTTACCATGAGTTGCCCAGCGTGTATGCGCGATGCCTAATGAACCATTAATCTGTGATTCATTCACAGCTTGTTCAAGGTTCGCGACTTTACCCACACGACGTTCACGGAGCACCTGGCTATTATTGATTAAGGCCAGACCCGCAGAGTCATAGCCACGGTATTCAAGACGTTTTAGGCCTTCAATTAAGATATTGCTGATATTACGTTCCGCGATGCCACCGACGATACCACACATACTAACTTCCTCTTATTTCTTGATTTTTTGCGGACGCTGATAGTTTTCTTTGGCAAATTGCTTAGAACGTTCTACCGCTAAACTGTTCTCTGCCACATCACGGGTAATCGTTGAACCCGCTCCCACTGTCGCGCCATTACCGATCTGGACCGGTGCAACCAGAGAGCTGTTAGAACCAATAAAAGCATGATCCCCAATGATGGTCTTAAATTTGTTAGCGCCGTCATAGTTGCAGGTAATTGTTCCTGCACCAATATTGGAACCGCTACCGACTTCAGCATCACCTAAGTAAGTGAAATGATTCGCCTTAGAACCTAGACCAATACTAGAGTTTTTCACTTCAACAAAGTTGCCAATATGGACTTCAGCTGCCAGTTTTGCCCCTGGACGCAAGCGTGCAAATGGACCAATTTGTGCTTCTTCACCCACAATTGCCTGATCAAAGATGCTATATGGCTGAACTTTGGTGCCTGCAGCAATCTTGGTATTTTTAATTACGCAGCCTGCACCAATTTCAACATTATCACCGAGTTCGCAATTACCTTCGATAATGACATTGATATCGATCCGCACATCTTTACCAACAGTGAGTTGACCACGTAAGTCAAAACGGCTTGGGTCAATCAGATGGACGCCTTGCTGCATCAGCTGTTTTGCCTGATAAGCCTGGAACTGACGTTCTAAAGCTGCCAGTTGCACACGGTCATTGACGCCTTCCACTTCAAAAGCCAGCTCAGGTTCTACAGATGCAACACTCATACCATCTGCCAGTGCCATTGCCACGATATCGGTCAGGTAATATTCACCTTGGGCATTGTCATTGCTTAAACGTGGTAGCCATTCATGTAATTTGGCATTGCTGACCGCATAAATACCGGTATTAATTTCTTTAATTTGGCGCTGTTCTTCAGAAGCATCTTTATGTTCAACAATGGCTTGAATCTGCCCATCTTTACGCACAATACGACCATAACCACTGGCATCAGCAAGGGTTAATGTCACCAGGCCAATGCCTTGCTCTTGAGTAGCATCAAGCAGATTCTGAAGCGTCTGCTGGCTAATACAAGGGACATCACCCGACAGGATTAGTGAAATACCATCTTTAGGCAAAACAGGTAGTGTCATTTGTACGGCATGACCGGTACCAAGCTGTTCAGCCTGCTCTACCCACCGGATATCCTGGTCTGCAAATGCGGACTGAACCTGCTCACCGCCATGACCATAAATGGTAATAATATTGTCTGCATTGAGTTTTTTTGCTGTGTCGACCACATGGCCGAGTAAAGGTCGTCCTGCAAGCGGTTGTAATACTTTCGGTAAGTTGGAACGCATACGGGTTCCTTTACCTGCAGCAAGAATAATCACAGTCGTAGACATGTTCTAATCCTAGATATGGCTTAAGCCATCGTGAAGTAAAAATAAATCCAAATACAAAGTGCTGCCCAGAGGCCAGCGATAATGTCATCCAGCATAATGCCAAAACCACCCCCAACCTGACGGTCAATGACTCGAATCGGCCAAGGTTTCCAGACATCAAATAATCGGAACAGGGCAAAGCCAATGAGTAGCCATAACCAGTTCATCTGAGCTAAATAGATCAGTGGCAAAAAAGTGATGGATTGTCCTGCAAACTCATCCCAGACAATACGTCCATCATCATGCACACCCATGACTTTGGCAGTTTGGCCACAGATATATATGCCAACCAGGGACATGATGACAATGGCAAAAAGACTATTTACAAAACCTAAGTAGAGCCAGATGGGTACAAATAAAAGTGCAAAAGCTGAACCAAAAGTTCCGGGCGCTTTAGGCGCCAGACCAGAACCAAACCCTACCCCACTAAAGACAATGAGCCGGTTGATCCATGACATGCTTTTAAAATTGATCGCAGGTTTATGCAAAATGTTGATATCCGTTAAATTGAAGTGAATGATCTACGCCATCTTTTTCAAAAGTTAAACCGTGTTGCTGCTGAATGGAGCCAATTATACTAATCGAAACATCCAGCTGTTTTTGCAATAATTTTTCATAATTTTGCGGGTTTATTGTAAAGCATAACTCGTAGTCATCACCACCCGCGAGGGCGTATTGCCAACGCTGTTCATCATTTAATGCCTGCAGGGCAGGACTGATGGGTAAGTTTTCAAGCGCTAGCTTTGCACCTATACCTGATGCCTTAAGAATATGTCCTAAATCTTGTGCCAGACCGTCTGAAACATCAATCATGCTATTAGCTAGGCCTTTTAAGGCAGTACCCAACTGACAGCGTGGGGTTGGATAATCCAAACGTTGCTGTAATGGGTGACCGAGATGATTTAAAGCAAAAGCAGCATCACCCACTGTACCGGATACACAAATCAGATCACCAGGCTTGGCACCTGAACGGGGTACAGCTTGTCCTGTATCTACCCAACCAAGGGCAGTCACAGATAAGGTCAAATGAGGGCTTTGGGTGGTATCACCACCGATTAAGCTCACACCAAATTGATCGCAGCAATCATACAGACCCTGACTAAAAGCTTTTAGCCAGTCATGATCAATTTGGGGTAGGCTCAAGGCAAGTAAAATGCTATGCGGGGTCGCGCCCATGGCTGCAATATCAGAAAGATTGACAGCGACAGATTTCCAGCCAATCGCATGAGGATCGGTGTCTAAAGGAAAATGACGTCCAGCAACGAGGGTGTCGGTACAGATGACCAGTTGTTGCTGTGGAGGAGGGGTGAGCAAGGCTGAGTCATCGCCAACGCCTAAATCGACAGAATTTTTATTCTGACGATTAAAATAGGTATCGATAATCGAAAACTCAGCCATACAACAATTCGACTAGATTAGTTGGCTTGCTGTTTTTCTGCTGCACGTAAAGTTGTCGCTAAACGGTCCAATACACCATTGATGTATTTATGGCTGTCTGCACCGCCAAAGTGTTTAGCTAACTCAATTGCTTCATCCAGAACCACGCGGTATGGAATCTCAAGATGTTCTTTGAGTTCATAGGCGCCTAGGCGAAGTGTAGCGAGTTCTACACCATCAAGTGCAGAAAGTTCACGATCCAGCACAGGGATAAGCAAAGCATCCAATGCTTCATGATTGGCAACCACTTGAGTCAACAATTCATGATAATAGCTGAGATCCACTTTGTGCATGGCATTGTCCACACGAGTACGTGCTTCAATCTCATGCACCGGATTGTGGCTCATCTGCCATTCATAAATTCCTTGTACAGCAAAGCGACGTGCTTTACGTTTTGCTGCATAAGTTGCTTGAAGTGTTTGCGACATAGCGTTAAATAGCCTTTAACAAGTTAACCATTTCAATAGCAGTCAAGGCAGCTTCACTACCTTTATTACCTGCTTTTGTACCCGAGCGTTCAATCGCCTGTTCGATACTATCCGTAGTCAATACACCATTAATCACTGGTAAGCCAGTGTCTAGGCCAACCACGCCCAGACCTTTGGCACATTCACCAGCTACAAAATCGAAGTGAGGCGTGCTGCCACGAATCACAGCGCCCAGCGCGATGATGGCATCGAAACGATCTGAAGCTGCCAGTTTTTTCGCAACTACAGGAAGTTCCCAAGCACCAGGTGCATGAACAACAGTGATATTATCCTCTGATACGCCATGGCGTTTCAATGTATCAATGGCACCTTCTAACAGATGTTCAACAACAAAGCTATTAAAACGACCAACTAAAATCGCATAACGGTCTTCGTTCGCGAGATGCAACATACCTTCAATACGGCGAACTGCCATAGGAACCTCGATTATTTCTCTGATGTTTGTTGTGCGGTGATGTATTCCACCACTTCTAAGTTAAAGCCGGACAGGGCATTGAAACGTAATGGAGAGCTGAGCAGCTTCATTTTTTCCACGCCGAGGTCACGTAAAATTTGTGCGCCGACACCAATGGTCTGATACTGCTGAGACAGGGCAGCATTGGATTTTACATTTTTTGGTGCTGTAAGTGCATCTAAGGCAGGGCCTAAGTCCTGTAAATGGCGCTGGCCAATCCAGACCAGAACACCACGATCACTGTTTGAAATTTCTTTTAAGGCACGATCCAGATTCCAGGCAGGTTCTCCATCTTGCTTGTTCAGCTTTAATAAATCACGGGTCGGATTAAAGCCATGCACACGTACAGTCGTCACGCCATCTTTAGGCTGGCCTTTCACCAGTGCTAAATGAATGTCCGGGTTGCCGATTTCACGGTAACGATAGAGATCAAACACACCGTATTCAGTATCTATAGTTTGCTGGTCAATACGCTCAACCGTTTGCTCATTGGTCATACGGTAATGAATCAGATCAGCAATAGTGCCAATTTTTAGGCCATGTTTTTCTGCGAAAATTTCAAGATCTGGACGACGCGCCATAGTGCCATCTTCTTTGATGATTTCACAAATCACAGAAGCTGGCTCAAGACCCGCAAGACGAGACAAGTCACAACCGGCTTCGGTATGACCAGCACGGTGCAATACGCCACCTGGCTGTGCCATCAATGGGAAGATATGTCCTGGCTGTACAATGTCACTTGGTTTGGCATGCGCAGCCACCGCAGTTTGAATGGTATGCGCACGTTCAGCTGCAGAAATACCGGTAGTAATGCCGTTGGCTGCTTCAATTGAAAGGGTGAAGTTGGTTCCGTGCTGAGCACCGTTGGCATCTACCATCAACGGTAGATTTAACTGCTGGCAACGTTCTTTGCTTAAAGTCAGGCAAACCAGACCACGCGCATGGGTGATCATAAAGTTGATGTCTTCAGGACGCACGTGGGTCGCAGCAATCACCAGATCGCCTTCATTCTCACGGTCTTCGTCATCCATCAGGATAACCATTTTTCCTGCACGGATATCTGCTACAAGCTCTTCAACTGTATTGAGCGGCATCAACCTTCACCTTCTTTTTTGATCTATACCAGACCGAATCATGACATTATTACTGCATAGTCTAACGCTTTTTAAGCAATTTTGCCTATGCTTATTGCTTTCCCTCAGGGGTTCATTGTTATACACAGTCTTGCGTAGCATGAAAAGTCGACTTTAAATGAAAGCACAGGCTTTATGCTGGATTTTTAAACGATCAGAAAGCATAAAAAATGACAAACTTATTTAAAATCAACATAACTATAAATAATCTCTTATTTTTTATGCAGTTTTATTGATTAGTTTAATACAGCCCCTAAAAATACGTATACCTCCCCCCCATTCTTCCTTTTATGAATTTTTTACCAATCAGTTTAAAATTCTGTTTGAAATAATAAATGAATCAGGCGGACCGAAGTCCACCCGAATTCAGATCAGTTTAGAAGAAACCTGCTGGTTTGGTTGAATAACTCACTAACAGGTTTTTGGTTTGCTGATAATGATCCAGCATCATGCGATGGTTTTCACGGCCAATCCCGGATTTTTTATATCCCCCAAAGGCTGCATGAGCCGGGTAGATGTGATAGCAGTTGGTCCAGACCCGACCAGCCTGAATCGCGCGACCAGCGCGGTAAGAGGTATGTGCTGAACGTGACCAGACACCGGCACCGAGTCCATAAATCGTATCATTGGCAATTTTGATGGCTTCATCGAAGTCTTTAAAAGTCGTCACCGCCAATACCGGTCCAAAAATTTCCTCCTGAAAGGTCCGCATGTCATTGGAACCTTTAAAAATCGTTGGCTCGATATAGAAACCTTGTCCCACTTCCTGACGCTCATTACCGCCTAACAAGATTTCCGCTCCTTCTTCACGGCCCGTTGCAATACAGCCGAGAATCTTGTCTTGCTGCTCCTGAGAAGCCTGAGCACCGATCATAGTCTCGGTATCCAGCGGATGGCCGGTCTTGATCTTTTTCACTCGCTCTACTGCGAGTTCCAAGAATTGGTCGGCAATACTTTCCTGAATCAGCGCACGTGATGGACAGGTACAGATTTCACCCTGGTTTAAAGCAAACATGGTAAAGCCTTCCAGGGCTTTTTCCAGGAAGTCATCTTTCTGATCCATGATGTCAGCAAAGAACAGGTTCGGAGATTTCCCTCCAAGTTCTAACGTGACGGGAATAATATTCTCAGTCGCATATTGCATGATCAGCTGACCCACAGCGGTAGAACCGGTAAAGGCAATCTTGGCAATGCGTGGATTAGTCGCCAGTGGACGGCCGACTTCAACGCCGTAGCCATTCACGATATTTAACACCCCTTCAGGTAACAGGTCCTGAATCAGTTCAACCAGCACTAAAATACTCACCGGTGTCTGTTCAGCAGGTTTCAGCACAATACAGTTTCCGGCTGCGAGAGCTGGGGCCAGTTTCCAAGCCGCCATCAGAATCGGGAAGTTCCACGGGATAATCTGACCCACGACACCCAATGGCTCATGAAAATGATAAGCAATAGTGTCTTCATCAATTTCCGAGATGCCGCCTTCCTGGGCGCGAATACAGCCGGCAAAATAGCGGAAATGGTCAATGGCTAAAGGAATATCGGCTGCCAGGGTTTCTCGGATCGGCTTGCCATTATCCCAAGTCTCTGCAACTGCTAGTAACTCAAGATTTTCCTCAAGACGATCGGCAATTTTTAATAAAATATTGGAACGGGTAGTAGGGGAGCTGTTATTCCATTGCTGTTTGGCGGCATGAGCCGCATCCAGCGCCAGTTCAATATCTTCCACTGATGAGCGCGGAACTTTGGTAAAGGCTTTACCATCTACGGGCGAGACATTATCAAAATATTCACCTTTGACGGGTGGGACCCATTTGCCGCCAATAAAGTTTTCGTATTGGGATTTAAATTGCACTTTTGAACCGTCAGTATTGGGATCTGCATAACGCATAATTCTATTCCTTGATATGATTATTATTGATGAATGCCGAACCACTTCTGCTCTGCAAAAGCCCTCAGATTCAACATCTCAGCTCTACTATAGAGAGGGAAAAAAATCGCAGGATAAATACTTACAAGCTTGCTACAAAAGGCAACATTTGGATAAAAATGGAATTTATTATTTTTATAAATTTCAATATTTTATTTTTATAATGACATGATTTTAATATGTAAAAAGCATTACTGATCAGCTTGATATTTTTATTTCATATCCAAGCGAAATAGATAAATAAAATTATTGAAAAATAAGACAGGCAGAGCTTGCTACCTATCTTATTCATCTGGCTTATAGGGCTTTATTTTCCAGCCATTGAAATAGCTGCTGATAGACCTGCTCACGGACCGGTTTTTCTGAAAGAACCAGATCATGTATCCCATTTTGAATCGAACAGAGTTTCACATCGCCCTGGATTTTCTGCGCATGTTCAATCATGTCGCGTACCTGAAGAATCATATCACTGGTTTGAGTATTACGATTAAAACGTAGGGGATAAGTGGTTTTGTGGGCATGCATCAGCAAAGTCGGAATACTTAAACGTACACCCTGATGAATTTCTTTTTGTGCTTCGTGAATGGCATGTACAAAACTCAGACGCACCCAGTGATAGCTAGGTTTTTTCCATTCCAGATCAAAATGCCATTCCCCCTGATAGCTAATATGCAGACTAGGCACATAATGACGATTTAAGCGGCTAGGAAATAGCATTTCCGGAAAACGTTTTCCCAGACGGCTTAATTTAGGCACCAGAAATTTTTTCTCAAAAGGCGTCATATTAAAGTCATAAAAAGGACTATTGAGCCATAAGCCTTTAATTAAGGGGTGATCCGGATGGTGTGCTGCATACAGGGTAGTAATCAGTCCGCCAGTAGAATGGCCACTGAGTAAAACCGTATCATGGCCTTCCTGTCCAATAATTTCGAGAGCCTGGCTGATTTCTGCATCATATTCTGATAGATGATAGACATTATAAAGTTTCTGATGTGACAGATAGGATCGGCCGTATTTACGTAAATCCAGTGCATAAAAATCAAAACCTTGCTGATTAAAACGCTCTGCCATTTCAGTCTGGAAAAAATAATCAATAAAGCCGTGAATATAGAGGATAGCTTTAGAGGTGGGCTGGTCTGCCTTTTTGCGGGTCAGTGTGGCCACTACTGTACCTTCAGTATCTGGTGGGAACTCCAAAGTGACCTGTTCATAACCTTCACCTAGAATGTCAGGTTGATATTCAAGGCTGGAAAGCGGATGGGACATATTGTTCTACTCATGATTATTCTTATTCGCTTATCCTTGTGGATTGGCTTGCATTTGTCAAATCCTGCTGTCTGACCCATTCGAGATCAGTAGCACCATGCAGAGAATAGTCAGATATAAAATCTCAGGTCATTGGCAGCCTGATTGACTAAATAAAAAAATAATAAAAAACCCCGGCATCCTGCCGGGGTTTTTCGTATTGGTTAGCTCGGTATAACTCCTGTCGTACCTTACAATCCTTGTGCTTATCTATTGTCATTGTTATATGGAACTTCCTGTTCCTGATGTAAGTATCATAGGAAAATTCCACTATCCGGGATAGCCGCAAAGAACCGGAATCGATGTAAGTCAATGCGTACAAGTCTGACTAAAAATTATCCGTATTTTTCTGTAGAAGTGAAAGTTTATTCTGAATCATGCGCTTCGATAAACTAGCCGATTATGGCTATTTTGCTTGTTTTTAAGACAAATTTTTTATTTTAATGCAGTTAGAATACACTGATTGATGAGGGGATAAAAAATGAAATCTATTGCAGTCTTTTGTGGTTCAGCTATAGGGAATAGCGAAAATTTTAAAGAGCAGGCCCAAGCTTTGGGTGAGTCTATTGCGAAACGGGGAATCACGCTGGTTTATGGGGGTGGCCGAGCTGGACTGATGGGCGTTGTGGCTGATAGTGCCTTACATGCTGGTGGAACGGTCATTGGAGTGATTCCGCAAAATCTGGTCGATGCAGAATTGGCTCATCCGCTGTTAACAGAGCTGCATGTAGTAAAAAATATGCATGAACGTAAAACAAAAATGTCTGATCTGGCGGATGCATTTATTGCCTTGCCGGGTGGGGTGGGAACTTTAGAAGAAATTTTTGAGCAGTTGACCTGGGGGCAGTTGGGCCTTCATCAGAAACCTTGTGCATTTTTAAATATCCACGGATTTTATGATGAATTGCTGAATTTCTTGATGAAAACGACTGAGGCTGGATTTACCCAGTCACGTTTTACCGATGCCTTGATCTCCTCAAGTTCAATTGAGGAAGTACTGGATGCTGTGGAGCATTATCATGCGCCTGAACCGAAATGGAATAAAAGCGTAAAGGCAGTAGAATCGGTATGAGTAATAAAGTGATTACGATTGCTGCGGCTATCATTCTCAATGAACAGAATCAGATTTTGTTGGTTCGTAAAAAAGATACCGATTTCTTTATGCATGTGGGCGGAAAGCTGGAACCCAATGAATTGCCTGAAGCTGCACTTTCTAGGGAAGTTCTGGAAGAAACAGGCTGTGAGATGGAAATACTGTCTTATATTGGCAAATATGAAACCGTGGCTGCGAACGAATTGAATCATTCGCTGGTCAGTTATTTGTATCAGGTTAAGTTAAAAAGTCAGCCACAGGTTCAGGCTGAACTTGCGGAAATGCAATGGGTTGATCTTAATCATCCAGACTTGCCTTTAGCCCCTTTAACTCGGGATATTTCAATTCCATGGTGTAAGCAACTATTGGGAATCTAATGGGATCTCAAAAAAATTTTAATCTATAGATATGAAATTTAACCAGATTGTCATATTAGAGCGTTAATATTGATGTTTACAAAAGCCCATTTCCCCTCAAATGGGCTTTTTTTATGGTTTTTTATCATTAATTGCTTGGATGAATTAGATGCTTAAACCTGTATGAAGTGCAATCCTTTTAGCAGGAGTTCCCTAAAAAGATAAATCGAACCAGAGTTCTAGAGATTCAAGATTTAAAGAAAATTTTCTTAATTTGAGAAAAAAGCAGGGTTAGTCAGAATATTTAGTCATTGAGAACGACAATAAAAAAAGCCCCAATCTTTCGATCAGGGCTTTTTGAATCTGGAGCGGGAAACGAGACTCGAACTCGCGACCCCAACCTTGGCAAGAGTCACCGACATAAAATACACTAAATTACATAATTGGTATGTTAATAAACTCTATATATAACAGTTATATAGAGTTTTAATTTTGTGTGACGTAATTTAAGGTGGGGTAGGGTACTTTGATTTTTGGTCACTAATTTATTGTGATAATCAACAATAATAACCAACATTCATATGCTTAATCTAAGAGTGTTTTACTGACTGGTATAATTTTATGATGAGAGGGGTGTTGCCTGAGGCTACGGTTTCTGTTTGGCCTTTTGGCGTAAGACGTACAAATATAAGCTTTCTACTTTTTCACGTGTCCATGGTGTAGTACGCAAGAATCGTAATGATGATTTAACACTTGGGTCTATGCAAAAACTGAACCGTACCGGGTTTGTCGGAGACTTTTTTATTTAAGTTAGGCCGCCTGACCTAACGGGTTAATCTTATAATCGTACATTGCTTCAAGCTCAAAAGACGATACATAACTCAGCGCATCAAGCACCATATCTGTATTCTTACGTGTTGATACTTTCCAGCCAACAATTGCACATGAAAAAACATCAATAATAAATGTGGTTTAGACCCAATCTGAATGAGTTTTAATATATGTGAAGTCAGCGACCTGAGATACCGTCTTGGTAGTCAATCAGGTTTTGAGATTATTCGGCTAATAAATAATCTCTTTGATAGGCAGTCTGATGTTTTAAAACGCTATAACACAGATCTCTGTACACGACAAATTTCATAGGATCCTTGTCCTATCAGGCTTTTTCTTTCTTAAAATTGCTAGCACTTTCTTAAATTCTTCTTTTTTTCCAAAACCAATCAAACGTAGAATAGCCATTTGAACATAGTCCAAACCGTAGCGAAATAAACTTACTGAAAGTCGTCCATGCTTCTTTATTTTTATCGTTTTTTTCCGATCATGTTGCCATTCACCTGTTAAATAGCACCTAAATAGCACCAACAGAAACCGATAGCTAGCACTGCTATCAATTTCTTGACTCGTCTAGGGTCTGTTAAACGAGTATTTTCAAGATTGAATCCACGTCCTTTGAGACAACTAAATAACGTTTCGATTTCCCAGCGTAATGCATAATCACGAATAGCAGAAGCATTAAACATAGGAGAAACAACAAGTAAAAGCTCTCCATCTTCTAATCGTAGCGCACTAATATACAGTTTCACTCGACCAACCCAAATACGTCGTTTACGACATTCAGTTTGACCAACTTGAAGATGACGAAATAAATCACTAATTTTATGATTCTTGGCTAAGTGATTGGTTACAATAAAGTTTTTTTAACACGTATACAGAAGTTAATGTCATTTTCAATTAACCATGTAAACCATTTCTCACCGATAAATTCTCTGTCTGCAAACACATTCACAATACGATCTTTACCAAAAATGGAGATAAAGCGTTGAATCAAAGCAATACGCTCTTTTGTATCTGAATTTGCACGTTTATTGAGCAATGTCCAAACAATAGGTATCGCTATTCCACGATAGACGATGGCTAACATCAAGATATTAATATCTCGTTTTCCCCATTTCCAATTAGTTCTATCCAAAGTTAATTGGACTTTATCGAATGAAAATATATTGAAAATTAACTGAGAAATTTGACGATAATCGAAATACTGATCTGCAAAGAAGCGTTGTATACGTCGATAAAATGATTGTGGTAATCACTTGATGGGTAAGGCTTTAGATGCAGAAGAAAGATTACATGTTTGTTTTACAATTAATGCAAGCATAATCAGTGTAAAACATTTTGCATGTGACTTGTTCCACTTTAGATATTTGTTTAAGATGAGATGTAACTCATTGAAATGTGTCATCATATTCGTCGTCAGAAAACAAGTATTATGCCATTATTTCAATGAGTTATCTTTTTTTGTCGTGTACAAAGATATTTTTTAATGATAAATAAAAAGCCTATTTTTAAAGAAATTTAGCATACGGCATAGTGAAAACAACAATAGAGCAATTACTCAACAATAAACATTAACATCAATTATTTAGATCATATTCAATTTTAATAAAAAGACAAATGTGTATTAAAAATAGCCATCATACGTCTATTTTTGATTACAAAATATAATGAGGGGATTGCTTCCCATTTCATACATTTTTCATATATAAAAAGACATACTATTTTTAAGGTTTTTCTAAACCAATTTTTTTACTTCATAATTTTTAACATCATAATTAAAGGTGAACCATGCAAAATAAGAAGCGCACCCCATTAGACGCGCAACAGTCCCATCTTTGGATTATTGGTGGTGGTATCGCAGGTATGGCTGCTGCTGCATTTGCAATCCGTGATGCCAAAGTCCCTGCCAAAAATATCCATATTTTAGAAGAACTCGATATTTCAGGTGGTTCGATGGATGGTGGACATACACCGCATGCCGCGCAAGCTTGGGTAACACGTGGTGGGCGAATGCTGACCGATGAAACTTATTTGTGCCTATGGGACTTATTTTCCAGTATTCCATCTTTGGAAAATCCAGACATTTCGGTGCGTGAAGAATGTCGTGAGTTTAATGAAAAAGTGAAAACCCACGCCAATGCACGGTTGATTGATGCCGAACATGTCATTGCGGATGCAGCAAAGCTTGGTCTGAATACGCTACATCGTGCACAGATGCTGCGCCTATTAGCTTCAAAAGAAGAAAAAATTGGCAGTCGCCGCATTGATGAGTTTTTTGATGAAACCTTTTTTGAAACCAATTTCTGGCGCATGTGGCGCACGACTTTCGCTTTTCAAAAATGGCACAGTGCAGCAGAGTTAAGACGCTATTTCTTGCGTTTTATTCAAGAATTGCCACGCATTCATACCTTAGCGGGTGTGAAACGTACCAAGTACAACCAATATGACTCGATGATTTTGCCCCTACAGCGTTGGTTAGTCGCACAAGGCGTCGATGTGCGTTTTGGACACTATGTCACAGATGCAGACTTCATTACCAATGCTGAAACTCAAGAACGCTACGCTTCACGCCTATATGTACAATTGCCTGAAGGCTCAGAGCAAATTAATCTGAAAGCCAATGATTTAGCTATTTTCACTTTAGGCTCTATTACAGCAGACTCACGTTATGGCGGTAATCATGACGTGCCTGCCCTTATTCGTCATCGAGAAGATCATGGCTGGACGCTTTGGGAAACGCTGGCACAAAAAGCCCCAGACTTTGGCCGTCCAATGACTTTTTATGGCAATGTCGATGAACATAAGTGGGAGTCTTTCACTCTGACCATGAAAGATGACGTGCTACTTAAACGTATTATTGACTATACAGGCAATGAACCAGGCACAGGCGCACTCATGACTTGGTATGAGTCGGGTTGGCATTTATCCATCGTGGTTCCTGCACAGCCACACTTTGCCGACTTACCTGAAGGTTTATATACCTTATGGGGCTACGGTTTCCAAATTGACCATATAGGCGATTACATCAAAAAACCAATGTCCGAAGCCACGGGGCAAGAAATCCTAACAGAACTGATTAAACAGCTCGGTTTTGACGACATTTTAGATCATGTTTTGGCAACGACTGATGTTACTACCGCCATGATGCCATACGCCTCTGCCCTATTCGCCTGCCGTAAACCGGGGGATCGTCCACAGGTAATTCCACAAGGCTCACAAAACTTTGCTTTCCTTGGACAGTTTGTGGAAATTGAAGATGACGTGGTCTTTACTGTGGAATATTCAGTTCGTGGGGCGATGCTTGCCATTTATGAATTTTTTGGGGTGGAACGTGAAATCCCTGAAATTTACAACGGTCTACTTGATCCCAAAGTGGGTTTAAAAGCTTTAGAAACAGTGTTCCACTAAGTTTTTAATATATAGCGATAAGAGCACCTTTATGTCGCCACTATTACATAGTTTAATTTAAGCAACGTTTGGATACACGAGTGTGGCAGGGATGCCACACGTTATCCATCATAATAGGGATGTTATGTATGGGTAACAAAGGCTTTTGCTTTCTTTTGGCTTATCAAAAGTAAGGGTATTGCCTACACAAACACCTTTTATACTTTATTGAAAGTTGAGGCCGTGTACGCACCTAATTTTAAATTGGATAAAAAGAAAAATTAGATAAAACTTTATACCTCATTCGTAAATAAATTGACTAATCAACATAGGAAAAACATCTCCACATTTTAAATAATACTCCGAAACTGACTAAGTGCTTTTCTATCTTTTTCTCATGATTTTAGATTTCATAAAAATTACCTCTGTACACGACAAATTTCATAGGATCCTTGTCCTATCAGACTTTTTCTTTCTTAAAATTGCTAGCACTTTCTTAAATTCTTCTTTTTTTCCAAAACCAATCAAACGTAGAATAGCCATTTGAACATAGTCCAAACCGTAGCGAGGCTCTAGACTAGCAAAATGATTATGTTAGTCTAGAATCATGATAGAAAACAGTAAATTAAGTCACTACAAGATTAAAAAAATTATTCAATGCTTTTGTGTTGATATTCCTGCTTCCAAAACAGCCTTATTACTCAATTTAAATCGTAATACGATTAACTATTGGTACATGCTTTTTAGAGAAACTATCTATGATCATCAAACAGATTTAAGAGCTAAGTTTGTTGGTTCAATAGAAGTAGATGAAAGCTATTTTGGAGCGAAAAGGCAACGTGGGTTTCATGGAAAGTTAAAGCGTGGTCGTGGGACTCTAAAACAGCCAGTATTTGGAATATTCGAACGTAATGGGCGCGTCTATACTGAAATCGTACCTGACTGTAAAATGAAGACTTTACAAGAGGTTATCATTGGTAAAGTTTCACTTGAGAGTGTGATTTATAGTGATGGATGGCGTGGCTATAATGGTCTTGTTGATGTGGGTTATTCAAAGCATTTTAGGGTAAATCACGGAGCAAATGAGTTTGCTAGAGGAGAATGTCATATAAATGGAATAGAATCATTTTGGAGCTTTTGTAAAAGAAGGCTAGCAAAGTTTAACGGCATATCAAAAGAGTACTTTGATTATCATCTTAAAGAAACTGAATGGCGTTGGATGAGGGAACCTAATGAGTTAGCAACTGAGCTGTGGAACCTCATTAGGTAAAATTAAGTGTAAATCTGCTAGTCTAGAGCCATGAATATTATGCTCAATCCTATTTTGGATCAGTTGGAGAGTCTCTGCTTGAATTTGTCCAGGTAATAGGTCATGAGCGATATTGCTGAATCAGATTGTAACCTTACAAATCGAGCCAATAATTTCATCAACTTCTTGGACACAAAGTTCCGCTTCCTGAGTACCAAGTTTCACAAGAGCTTGTCGAGGAATATTCAGTGCCTCACCCATGATATCCATTTGATGTGGAGGAAAGTTCTAAACCTTTACTGATCGCTTCTGCACTGTATTCAAAGGCGATTAATGGCCGACCTGTGATTGCGGTTGAGGAAACCAATGTACCCCAAAGCCAATATTCACCCCATCCATTGTAGTAAACATTAAGTTTTTGAGCATGGATTTATTTCCTTTTGATACGTTGGCGAGCAGTACTGTTCTGAAATGACAGCTTTGTCCGTTATAATTGTATAAACATTTTTGGTTTCTGGTAATTATGTCCTCATTGATCAATTTTCTATCTCGCTTTAGTACTGCAACTCTTCAGCGCAGTCTGAGCTATGCTAAACACATTGATAGGGAAACGATTGAGTTCTTTGAGGAAAAAGACGGGGTTACGATGTATGCCCAAATTGAAGGGACAGATTATTACGATACTGCAATTACCTATAATCCCCAAAAAGACCGTTTAATCGATGACGACTGCACTTGTCCGGTTGGATATAACTGTAAACATGCTGCTGCTTTAGCGCGGTTATTCTTTCAGGAATATCGCCAGGAATTTCAGCAGCGTTATGCTGACTCTCAATCCCCGCAGGGAATCGCAAAACGCCTACGGGGGGATGATCAGGCACAGCGCTGGTTGAATGATTTTAAACGGTATTTACAACAGACTGAACCAGAGCAATCTGTCAAAACAAACAATTATTTAATTTACCTGTTAGATCAGTCTGTCAGCTTAAAGAAATTGACAGTTGATGTTCAGAAGGCCAGACGCAATAAAAACGGCTCAATTGCGGGGGAAAGTTATTATACCCAATATGAAAATATCACCAGAAAGCATCTGACTTTACCTGAACAAAAACGACAATTATTTAACCAGATTTATTATTATGCCAAAATAAACAGTGACGAACGTTTTTATCAAAGCAATCTTGATATCTCCGGAATTTTATTGGAGCATTTCAAATCTTTTATTCAAAGTGGCGATGTGTACTGGCAAAAAAAGAGCCATACTGCACTTCAATGGTCAGAACAAGGCTATCACATCGAACTGATCTGGCAACAAGGTGTAAACAAACAGACAGAGCATTTAAATATTGAATTGGTCAATGGTGATATTCGACTCGATTTAAAATCAAATCCACATATCCAAATTCTCGCTAGCCAACCACCGTGTTATGTGGATATTCAACAGAACACGGTGGGCCAGTTATATGGTGAATATACGGCAAATCTTCTGTACCATTTTTTACAGATGCCTGATCTTCCATCTATGCTCTTGCCAGAGTTTGAGAAACTGACTCATCAATATTCAGACGTGAAAAATCTGCCTCAGCCCGAGTCTATTCAGCATATTGATGTCCTTGAGGGTAGTCCCCAGCCAATTTTACGCTTCGGTGTTTTAGATAAATTTGATTGGAAATGGGAAGAGTCTGTTTGTGCCGAAATTGAATTCTCCTATGCAGGCGGGCGAATAAAAGCAGGTACATCAGGTGACAGTTTTATTGGTGAGCAGCATGGCAAAATGGTGCGACAGCTTCGGGACTTAGTTCAGGAACAACAGTCAATCCAGCGTTTACAGCTATTGGTCGAATCACTGAAGTGGGTAAAAGATCTTAATTATTACCAGCAATTAAAACTGGATAAACAACGTCTTGATTCTATGGTTTTTGCGTTCTATGGAGACTGGATCAAACAGCTGATGCCCATCAATCAAATTGAATTGATTGGATGGCAGATAGAGCATCTGGAACACAGCCCATTTAAGCTGCAATATGTTGAAAATTTAAATATTTCCATCACTGAATCTGAAAGCCAACAAGACTGGTTCAATATCGGGGCGACCGTTCAGGACAGTGCAGGCAATAGCTATGATTTACTCGATGCACTTGTGGCTTTGGTGAAAGAACAGCCTGATTTACTTGATCCACGGATTTTTGGTCATCTGAATGACAGTCACATTTTCACCCTGAAAACTGCAGCGGATCAACCAGATTTGGCTTTATCCGCAAAGGACATTAAGCCGGTATTGTTGCATTTGCAGAGCATTTTACAGCAAGAAGAGCGTAGCATAGATCGCTATGATGCGAGTCAACTATTAGAATTACAGCATCATCTGGGGATGGTGTGGCAGGTCAGTAATCGCCTGCAGCAATTTGCGCAGAAATTCAAACAAGGCTATCAGCAACAACTGCCGACACCACAAGGTTTTCAGGGGGAATTACGTCCATACCAGCAGCAGGGCCTAGGCTGGTTACAGTTTTTAAGGGAAACCCAGCATGGCGGGATTCTGGCAGATGATATGGGCTTGGGTAAAACAGCACAAACTTTAGCCCACTTACTCATGGAAAAGCAGGCTGGTCATTTGCAGGACAGACCCGCCTTAATTGTTGCACCCACATCGCTGATGCATAACTGGTTCAAAGAAGCGGAAAAATTTACTCCTGAGCTCAAGGTACTGCTGCTACAAGGCCCCGACCGCCATCAGTATTTTGAGCAAATTTCACACTATGACATTGTGTTAACCACCTACCCGCTCTTGGCGAGAGATGAAGAGCAACTGAAGCAATATGAATATCATCAACTCATTCTGGATGAAGCGCAGAATATTAAAAATCCGCGTGCCAAAGCTGCACAGGTAGTACGGCAATTAACAGCGCGACATCGTCTATGTCTAACTGGTACACCTATGGAAAATCATTTGGGTGAGCTGTGGGCACTATTTTATTTTCTAATGCCAGGATTTTTATATTCACAAGAAATCTTTAATAAAAAGTACCGCTATCCTATTGAAAAACGCGGTGATCAGCAGTTAAGGCAAAAGTTAGTAAACCGCATTAAACCCTTTATTTTACGTCGCTTGAAAACTGACGTTGCCAAGGAATTGCCTGAAAAAACCACGATTGAAGTCAATATTGACATGAATGAGCAGCAATCCAAGCTATACGAGGCTGTTCGCGCCACGATGCAGGCAAATATTCAGAAAATTGTGGCAGAAAAAGGCTTTAAGCGTAGTCAAATCCAAATTTTAGATGCCTTGCTGAAGCTGCGTCAGGTCTGTTGTCATCCTAGTTTACTGAAACTGGATTCAGTGAAAACCGGGCAAGCACACTCTGCCAAACTTGAACAGTTGATGGATATGGTTGTTCCAATGGTGGAAGAGGGACGAAAAATTCTTATTTTCTCTCAGTTTACCTCAATGTTGGAACTGATTGAACAACAGCTCTATCACGCAAAAATTGGCTATGTGAAGCTGACTGGAAAGACCAAAAAGCGAGATGAAGTCATTACAGCATTTCAGTCTGGACAAGTGCCGGTATTTTTAATCAGTCTGAAAGCAGGAGGGGTTGGTCTGAATCTAACTGCCGCAGATACGGTCATTCACTATGATCCATGGTGGAACCCTGCTGCTGAAGATCAAGCTTCAGATCGTGCATGGCGGATTGGACAGGACAAGCCGGTATTTGTGTATAAGCTGATTACCAATAAAAGCATAGAAGAAAAAATTATTGCCTTGCAGCAGAATAAAGCAGAACTGGCACAGTCTATTCTAAGCACAGATCATGAGGGAGAAGCGAAACTGACGGAAAATGATGTGATGAACTTGTTTGAGAAATTTTAGCTTGGTTACAGGTTTCCTCTAATCATCTGTAAGTATCTGAAAGTCTGGATGCAATTTTTTCCAATGTTCTCTTAATTTTTCTTTATGAACAGAAATCATAGGTAAGTCTAGTAATAGCGCTGGCCATACTGACCGTGCTTTGTCCATAATGGCGTGAAGTTGTTTTTCAATAACACGCCATGGAACACCGACTTTTTCAGCCCATTGTTCAAAGTGTTTCATCTCAGCTAAATACCAATCTTTATTTTTGGCAAGATTCAATGCGAAATGAAGCTCATTTTCAATATATACACTAGTCATCAATATATCGTATGCAGGGGATAATCTTGGCGTTGTTTTATCGTGATAAATCATACTCCAGTTCTTTAAGTGTGCATCTCCATTGGCGAGTAAAATATTGACGAGTAAACGGCTGGCAAATTGCTGAATATCAAGAATTTTGTTATCTGAAAATTGATAAATGATCTTTCCTATCTGCTCATAATTTGTGGTGCTGTATTTCTGGTGTGGATATGAACCAAAGATCTGAGCAAAATCTTCAATATGAATAAGCTCTGTAGTATCAGCAGTACTCTGTCTATCAAATCTTTTTATTGCAAAAGCATATTGCTCTTGGGGTAAATTTAATGGTGGAAGGTTTTGTAAGAGTGCCATATCCACCAAGCGAATCTCAGGGACATCTATTCCGACCATTTTGGCAAGGCTCATCATAGAATATTCATTTAGCGGAACAAAGGCATGTCTGGAAGAAGGAGTTTTGACAATCCAGTCCCCGAGTAGAGTCGTTTCCGTTGCCTGTGCTAATGTAAAACGCCCATCTTTGGCTTTCATGGAAAACTTCATTTGGACGCCGGCCAAGGAAAACTTATTATTTGTCCGAATCTCTTGTTTTAATATCTGATCTGGATTCGAGATCTGAAGCTTAAATTTTATTCCATCTGGGATTTCTTCTGGATCTACTGGGGTTGCAATTAGTGCCCCAGGTAAATCATGACCTAAAGCTGCCAATAACTGAAATTCATTGTCTATATGTACTTTGAGGCTTTGTGCAATCAGTTCGCGTAATGCACCTTCTGGTAGCAAGTTTGATAGCAAGGGATGTAAACGCTGATGTGTAACATAGGTCTTTTCTAAAATCTTATCCACTTGAGGATACAAGGGGGAAGTCAGCAGGCTCAAGGTCGGGCGTTGCTGATCAGAGCGGAAAGAATCTGTAAAAACCAGAATATTTTTTCCGCTCTGAAATCCTGCCAAGTATCCAACGATACCGTGATGTAATGTTAATTTCAGGACGGCAACAGTATTCATGGTTCCTCTCCTCCGAGAAGACCCTTCCATGGGTTAGTCATTAAGTCATCCTGATCTTCAATAGTGACTTTAATTTCATCATTCAATAATTGTCTAATCAAATGAACCTTATCATCAGGGATGAGCATCAGTTGAGCATTTAATCCTGCCGCTATAATTTCTAAGGTCTCTAATCGAGGGTTGCCCTGACTTTCCAGTTTTTGGTACTGCTGTCTTGAAATGCCTGTACGGGATTGCATATCAACTTGCTTTAAGCCCAATTGGGTTCGTCTTTTTTTGATTTGCTGTAGTAAAGACTTATTTAGTATAGACATATTTATTGCTTTTTGGTGGTATAAGAAGCATATTAGTTGCTTTTTTATTAAGAAGCAATGACAGAAATTATTAACAGGCTCCGCGGCATCAATATTTAGGATCTAGGCAAGCTGATCTTGTTTAACATAAGCCACTTAGTAGTAGCTAATACTATCTTTTGTTTTGGAGTTTTTTTTATCTTGTATGATTGATACTCTGGAGCATCATCTACACGGTTTTTTGTTCACAGTTTTGAAAGAGCACTTTTGTAAACTTACTTTTTTAAGTATAAAAATTTCTTATGAAGTAAAATATTGAATAAAACAACAATAAAAAAGCCCCAGTCATTCAACTGAGGCTTTTAGAATCTGGAGCGGGAAACGAGACTCGAACTCGCGACCCCAACCTTGGCAAGGTTGTGCTCTACCAACTGAGCTATTCCCGCAGGGTCGATCAATTTTTTACTTTAAAAAATGAACAAAAAAGAATTTGGAGCGGGAAACGAGACTCGAACTCGCGACCCCAACCTTGGCAAGGTTGTGCTCTACCAACTGAGCTATTCCCGCATGCCGTGTATAATACAGCATGCAAAAACAGGGTCAATAACTTTATGAAAAATCTTGTGTCGATTGCATAAAATAAAAGCAATATTCTCTGTGCTTCCAGACAATTAGACAAAATTTATGCAAAATTTAATGAAATCTCGGCACAATCAAATAATTGCAGACATTTCTTGCACCGAAATAGCGGATAGAACAGGGTATACTGGACCCATATCTTGAATCGGAGTCAGGCCATGAGCTTAGAACAACAACTGAAAGACCGTTTGGCACAATTGTCACCTATCTATCTGGAAGTCGTGAATGAATCTTCGGGTCATGGTGGATATTTTCCGGGTAAGGAATCGCATTTTAAGGCGGTGATTGTCAGTGAAGCTTTTGCCGGTTTACGTGCGGTGCAACGCCATCAAAAGGTCTATGCTGCGGCAGGTGATTTGCTGTCTAAAGATAAAATTCATGCCTTGGCAATTCATGCTTTCTTGCCTGAAGAGTGGACAGGACAGGACACGTCTAGTCCGGAATGTGCACATGCACCGAAAAACTAAGAGGACTTTATGGATACCCAGCTTTTAGTCAAAATTATTCATATGTCTGCGGCAGGACTGGCCATTGTGGCCATTCTTGCACGTGCTATTACCCTGTTTGTGGATACACAGGGCAATCAGCCGAATCCAAAAGCACGTGTATTTCTGGTCGCTTTGCAGCACCTGGTCATTAGCGTGATTGCCTTAACTGGGATTATTGCCCTGTTTTTAAAGAATTTTGATGTACAGCCTTGGTTTTATGCCAAAATCATTTTATTCCTGGTGCTAATTTCATCCCTGGGCAAAGCCTATAAAAAAGATGATTCAATCCTGTTGGTACAACGCCGTGCTGGCTTATTTATTGCTGTGGTTTCACTTATTGCGATTATGGTATTGGTCATGATCAAGCCGAATTTTGGCTAAATTATTCATCAGTCAATGAACTAAAACATACTGATCATTAGAAAAATAAAGAGGGGTGTTTATGCATACTCGTGTGGTATTTAATCAGAAAGGTGGGGTAGGGAAATCGAGTATTGCAGTCAATCTGGCTGCAATCAGTGCGCATCAGGGGCTTAAAACCCTGTTGATCGATCTTGATCCGCAGGCAAACTCCAGCCAGTATTTACTAGGAGATGATGCAACCTATTCGAGTGACAAGCCGGCGTTGGAGCCGAATATTGAAAACTATTTTGAAGATGTATTGGGGAACCAGCAGAGCAAAAGTTTAATTGGTAATGCGATTGGCTCCATTCTCAAGACCCGGGCTAAAGGGCTGGAAAGTTATCTGCATCAATCACCTTTTAAAAATCTGGATGTCATTCCGGCGAGTCCGAGTTTGGGCACGTTGGCCCATGCACTGGAATCCAAACATAAGATTTATAAGCTGCGCGATGCCTTGCAACCACTTGCTGAGCATTATGACCGGGTATTTATCGATACTCCGCCGGCATTTAATTTCTTTACGCTTTCAGCACTGATTGCTGCAGACCGTGTTCTGATTCCATTTGACTGTGATGTGTTTTCTAAACGGGCCTTACAAACCTTGATTGAGAATGTCATCGAAACTCAGGATGATCATAATGAACGTCTGGAAATTGAAGGCATCGTGGTCAACCAGTTTCAGGCTCAGGCAAAACTGCCACGCGAAGTGGTACAGCAACTGATAGATGAAGGTCTTCCGGTGCTGAACAGCATGTTGCCGCCCTCGGTGCTGATGAAAGAGTCGCATCAAAAAAATCAGCCATTAATTCACTTGGCAACTGATCATAAATTGACTCAGGCCTATCAATCATTGTTCAATGAGATAGAGCAGCATTAAGATCGAGTTAACTATGAAACTTGTGAAAATAAGCCTGGCGATCAGCATACTTAGCTTGCTGAGTGCCTGTGCAACGACGGTCAAACCGACCTATGTTTCACCGACCCATTATCAGACCCTCAACTGTCAGCAGCTTCAGGGTGAATACAACCGTATTCAGCAGTATCTTGATAATGGTGTTGAGCCGCCTAAACGTACAGGTGTCGGCGTAGGGGTAGGCGTCGGTGGTGGCTGGGGCAGCCGCGGCGGCTGGGGCATTGGTCCGAGTGTATCAGTGAATATGGGGCAGTCTTCCAATACCAAACGCACTGAAACGGCACGTCTACTGGGTGAACAGGAAGCTATTGTACAAGCTGCAAAATTTAAAGCTTGCCCAATTGTTGTCCGTCAACACACCAATAAATAGCCCTCTAAACATCAAAAAAATGCTGACTTTACGTCGGCATTTTTTCTATCTTAAAAGTGATTGGTCAAGTGACAGAGTTCACAGTATTTGCCAGAAAAATGACCGATGCGCATAAAATTTTGAAAGATCTCGTCTTGTGATCAGAACACGAGATTGGTTAAGGTAATCACCTTGTCTGATATGTTTAACCACCATGATTGAAAACTGGCTCTTTGTTTTTGCAACAATAGCAGTGCTGATGATCCCTGGACCTGCCAATGCATTGGTGGCCAGTTCTGCCTATCAGCAGGGAACAGCCAAAACCAGTCTGTATATTCCCGTCATTCTGGTGGGGTATTTATATGCGATCAATGGGTGGGCTCTGCTGGTTCATCTGTTTTCACCGATCTGGCCCAGTTTTCAGGAACTGGTACATGTGCTGAGTGCAATCGGTGTGGGCTGGATGACCTTTCATTTATTCAAGGCTCGGCAACTGGAACAATATAATCAGAGTCATCCTCAAATCCGTCCCTGGCAGATGTTTAAGGGAACCTTGAAAAATCCCAAAGCAGCGCTTCTGGCAACCGGAATCTTACCGCTCTCTACTTGGGAAAGCCCGAGTAACTTTGTTCTGGTCTTTGCCATTTTTACTGGGATTGCCTTGCTGGTTGCATTGTTCTGGATGATCTTTGGACAAGCGATTCTGGCGGGAGAGTCGGCAAAAAGAAAAGCCGACCTGATTTATAAAGGGTCGGCTCTGTTTTTACTGCTTTGTCTGGTGCCCTTGTTGATCAATTGGCTGGAGTAAATGTTCACTCAACACTTCTAGGCTTTCAGGCGATTTTATTTTTCTTGAGTTTCTGCTGAATAAAGCCAATCACACCTGGCATAACACTTAAAATAATGATGCCAAAAATCAGATGAGTGAAATTATCTTTGACGATTGGCATATTGCCGAATAGATAACCCAGGATCACAAACGAACTGATCCAGAGAAAGCCACCGATCATATTGTAAGTCAGGAAATATTTATAATTCATACTTCCCGCACCGGCAACAAAAGGTGCAAAGGTACGTGCAAAAGGAATGAAACGGGCAAAAATAATGGTTTTGCCGCCGTGTTTGACAAAGAACTGCTGGGTAGCCAGCAAATGTTTTTTATTAATAAAACGTGATTCAATCTCAAATACACGTGGTCCAATATATTTACCAATATGATAATTCAGGGTGTCGCCCAGCACTGCCGCAGTGAACAGTAGTGGAATCAGTACCCATGGATCCATAGCACCCGTTGAAGCCGCCAGCGCACCTGAAGCAAATAACAGGCTGTCTCCCGGCAGGAACGGCATCACCACCAGTCCCGTTTCAACAAAAATAATCAGGAAAAGAATGCCATAAATCCAGATGCCGTAATTGGTAATGAATTCGAGCAGGTGATCATCAACGTGGAGGATAAAATCAAGCAGTTCCATAGGGAAAAAACAAGCGAAAAGGTGATCAAATCCTAACAGTCTGGGGCATGAAAGTCAGTACCGAAAAGGAAAATAATTGCCTGCTCATCCCTGATGGGTGAATTAAAAATTTATCTTACAAATTGGCGGTGAATTCCTGCAAAAACCGGCTTGGCATGAAAACGTCATTAAAATAAAAATTAAAAGGTGGCTCCCATGTTTAACCCTTAACGCCATCCAAGTGAAGACCGTAATAGAGGATAGAGGTAAGCGAAATAAACTTTCAATAGCCACTTAACTGGCCGATCTTAAAATGGTTGAAATCCAGATAGGGTGATAAATACGCTGAATTCTGTGGAGAGAAGGGAAGACTCTACTGTTGAATCGAAAGCGTTATTCCATCTAAAAAAATAAACTGCTTAATTATTATGCTGATGGGAATAGTGTGCTTAAGCCTAATAAAAATGCTAGAATACGGCGCTTATCTTTCGTTTGCCTTTCATAGTTGTTTGTCATGACTACCAATACTCAAATTACTGAAGATCGTATCCTGATTCTGGATTTCGGTTCTCAATATAGTCAGCTCATCGCACGCCGTGTCCGTGAAGCTGGTGTATATTCTGAAATGTATGCCTATGACATGTCTGAAGAAGACATTCGCGCATTTAATCCAAACGGTATCATCTTGTCTGGTGGACCTGAAAGTGTTCACCTGGAAGGCAGCCCGCGTGCGCCGCAAGTGGTATTTGAGTTAGGTGTACCTGTACTGGGTATCTGTTATGGCTTGCAAACCATGTGTGAACAACTTGGCGGTAAAGTTGAGCCAGGTACTGTACATGAGTTCGGTTATGCAGAAGTGGATATCGTGGTACGTGACCAGCTGATTGGTCAGTTGCAAGACCGTGAAAACCAGCTGCATGTCTGGATGAGTCATGGTGACAAGGTTGCACGCATTCCAGAAGGCTTCCAGGTGACTGCAAGCACATCAAGCTGCCCGATTGCCATGGTGTCTGATGAAACCCGCCGTTTCTATGGGATCCAGTTCCACCCTGAAGTGACACATACTTCGAAAGGTGCAGAATTACTGTCTAACTTTGTACACCAGATTTGTGGTTGTCGTGGTCTGTGGACACCAGAACATATTATTGACCTGCGTGTAGAACAGCTTCGTGAACAGATTGGCGATGAAAAAGTATTGTTAGGTCTTTCAGGTGGTGTGGATTCATCAGTTGTAGCGGCACTTCTACACAAGGCAATTGGCGATCAGTTGACTTGTGTATTTGTAGACAACGGTCTGCTTCGTTTGAACGAAGGCGATCAAGTGATGCAGATGTTTGCAGACAACATGGGGATCCGCGTGATCCGTGCTGATGCTGAAGACCGTTTCCTTTCTGCATTGGCTGGAGAAGTTGATCCAGAGAAAAAACGTAAAATCATCGGTCGTGAATTTATTGAAGTCTTTGCTGAAGAAGCGCGTAAGCTCGATGGCGTAACCTTCCTTGCACAAGGTACGATTTATCCAGACGTGATTGAATCTGCTGCCAGCAAACAAGGTAAGGCACATGTCATCAAGTCGCACCACAACGTAGGTGGCTTGCCAGAAGATTTGGCATTTGACCTGGTTGAACCATTGCGTGACCTGTTTAAAGATGAAGTACGTAAATTAGGTACGACTCTAGGCTTGCCACACAGCATGATCTACCGTCATCCGTTCCCAGGTCCAGGCCTTGGTGTTCGTATCTTAGGTGAAGTAAAAAAAGAATATGCAGATATTCTTCGTCTTGCTGATGACATCTTCATGCAAGAACTTCGTGCAAGCGGCTGGTACGACAAAACTGCTCAAGCTTTTGCCGTATTCCAACCAGTGAAATCTGTGGGTGTGGTCGGTGATGGCCGTCGTTATGCATGGGTAATTGCACTTCGTGCAGTTGAAACTATCGA
Source organism: Acinetobacter sp. YH12046 (assembly GCF_013419905.1). Taxonomy (NCBI): domain Bacteria; kingdom Pseudomonadati; phylum Pseudomonadota; class Gammaproteobacteria; order Moraxellales; family Moraxellaceae; genus Acinetobacter; species Acinetobacter sp. YH12046. Next base: position 55,809 of record NZ_VOZF01000011.1, on the reverse strand, counting down.
CTTCATGACAGCGCGTTTTGCACATCTGCCATATGACTTGGTTGACCGTATTTCTACACGTATCATGAACGAAATTGCTGAAGTTTCTCGTGTGGTTTATGACGTTTCATCTAAGCCACCAGCAACAATTGAATGGGAGTAATTTTCTAACGAAAATTACCTATAAAAAAGAGCGCTTAGGCGCTCTTTTTTTCATTTATACTCAAGAAAAATTAATTCTTAAGCTAAAAAATATATGTCATTACCTACTTATGATCAGTTAATGCTGCCTTTGATGAAATTATTATCAGAAATAGAAGGGCCAATTAAAATTTCAGATGCCGCCAATATCCTAGCTGAGCGTTCTGGCTTACCTGAAGAAGATCTAAATAAGGTACTACCAAGTGGTAAAAATATATTTAAAGATCGAGTTGCTTGGGCAAAGACATACTTAGTCAAAGCAGGTTTAATTCATCAACCAAAACGAGCATATTGTGAAATTAGCGATTTAGGAAGAAAAATTGATTTAAAAAACTTAGAAGCAATAACTAATGAATTTTTAGCACAGTTTGATGGATTTATAGATTTTAAATTTGGAAAGAAAAACGAAGAGGGATTAGAGGTCGAAATTTTAAAAAATTTTGAAAACTCAAATAAATTACAAGAAACACAAACACCTGAAGAAACAATTCAGACTACGACTGAATTATTAAGGTTCAATTTGAAAAGTGATTTACTTCAAATGGTAAAGGAAAAGTCTCCTTCATTTTTTGAGAGACTTGTTGTAGATCTGCTTGTTGCTATGGGCTACGGTGGTTCACATCAAGATGCAGCCCAAGCAATTGGTAAAACCAACGATGGTGGAATTGATGGAGTCATCAGTGAAGACCGATTAGGCTTAGATAAAATTTATATTCAAGCAAAACGTTGGGAAAATACAGTAGGACGTCCTGATATTCAGCAGTTTAAAGGGGCTTTGGCGGATCAGGTTGCCAAGAAAGGCGTATTTATTACTACTTCTAATTTTAGTAAAGAGGCAATTGAATCCGCAAAGAAGTCGGGAATTGTATTAATTGATGGTGATAAGTTAACGTCTTTAATGATTGAATTTGGTTTAGGCGTACAAATAGAACGTAGTTTTCATATCTATAAAATTGATCAAGATCGTTTTGATGAAGATAATTTTTAACTCATAAAAAGAGCGCTTCGGCGCTCTTTTTTTATTATCTTTCAAATGACATTTAAGCCGGTTTAACCTGCCAGTTTTGAAGTTCTCCAAATAAACCTTGGTCAAGTTCAGGATCATAACACTCGACTCGGTTCCGACCATTGGCTTTAGCCTGATACAGGGCAATGTCAGCCTGTTTAATCAGCGCCATTAAATCCGTTTCACTGCTTTCCAGAATGGCCGCACCAATTGAAACGGTAAAATCAAGACGATGCCCATGTTCCAGATTGACCACAATATTTTCGATTTTGTGTCGTAAACGCTCGGCAATTTTGAGTGCATCATCTAGTGAAGTTTCAGGAAGGCATGCGATAAATTCTTCACCCCCATACCGTGCTAGCACATCATGGCGTCGCATTTCATTGCGTGTGGTCTGTGCAATCAACTGCAGTACCTGATCTCCAACATCATGTCCATAACGGTCATTAATCTGCTTGAAATGATCGACATCAAAGACCAGCAAACTGATTGGAGCAGGCTGTTTTAAGATTCTTTCGGATCAGCTGTTGCACCAGATATTCAAAACAGCGTCTATTATTCAGGCCTGGCAGCGAGTCAGTATGGGCGAGATTTTCAAAGGTCTGACGATGATATTCATTCAGGGTATGTTGCAGGAATACCAAACGGGATTTTAGTGTAGAGCTCCAGCTGATATATAAACTGAAGGTTAATACCGGCATATAGATCAGGGAAAACAAGAACATCTGGTACAGGTCAGCTTGGGTATTGAAATACACACCAATATAAATCACCAGTGTAATCAGACCGGAATTAATCAGGCTAGGCCAGAAGCGGATCTGTACACATAAATTGGCCAGGACAATAAATACCAGTGAAGCATATTGATAAATGAGCGTATGCGGACTTTCAGACTGGTTTAGATTAAAAAACCAGATTGCACTTGCTCCGATAATCGAGGTCGGCAACAGCAGGTCAAATACAGGCAAATTCCGGTAAAAATGATACATCCAGATGGTTATTAGCACGATCACCAAGGTATAGCCTAGCTTGGTCAGAATGAGCAAATTCATAATGTTATTCAGCACCAGAATATCGGCAAGGGTGTAGGAGGCATATGCCACCTGTGCAAATAGATTCACCTGTAAAAGATATTTTAAAGTGAGCTGTTTCTGATGGTTAAAGTAGGCAGGTTTTAAAGACGCAGGAATACGAACGAGAGGATCTTGAAGGGCATCCTGAAGCAGGAAGCGAGCTTCTTCTTCATATTTATCTGGCATATCGCCTTCCCACATTAAATCCAAAGAAATGAATAAGATGAATACTTATATTTGTATGAAAAATATTCTATTCTTTTAGAAATTATTTGAAAAGTATCCCAAACAGATTTAGGTCTAATTCTTAAATTCTTGTCTAATAATCTTGATTTTGCTCTCAACTTACAAAGCAGACCAAGATTGTTTCGCTTTATGATGAGCGCCAGGATGCTCCTGTTTATTCAGTGGTTTAAATACATTCCAGGGATTTGGAGAGAGCGGTTTAGTCGGTTGCAGCATATTAGGATGATAGACCCGAATCCGATTTCGTCCTGCTTTTTTGGCTTCGTAAAGCGCAATATCCGCATGCTTAATCAGGTCTTCAAGCTCCTGTTGCGGAGATTCAAGTTCAGCAATACCGATAGAAATCGTGAACTGGATTTTCTGGTCAGAATTGATGTGCATCACCTGCTTTTGAATCGAACAGCGAATCCGTTCTGCAATCATCAGGCAGTCCTGTAGCTGGGTATCTTCCAGCAAGGCAATAAATTCTTCTCCACCAAAACGTGCCAGTACATCGCTAGAGCGCATTTCTTTACGGGTAATTTCAGCAATCAGTTGTAGCACCCGGTCACCCACATCATGGCCATAATTGTCATTGATTCTCTTGAAATAATCGACATCAAACATCAAAAGACAGGTGCTGGCAGGCTTTGGCCATTGATGGATTGAACGTTCCGCCATATCCACAAAATGACGACGATTAAATAACTGCGTCAGATCATCAGTATGAGCAAGATTTTTTAAGGTTTGATAGTTCCATTCATCCAGCAAAGTGCGTAAAAAAGAGCGCCGTATGTTGATGATATTATTCCAGTTGATATAAATACTAAACGCCCAGAGAGGCGTGAAAACAACGGCGAAAATAAAGGCCTGCGATAGACTCATGAGATGGGTTACCCCAATCATGATAAACAGGGCGATAAAAATAGAACAATACAGCGCACCCTTAAACTCGGTCTGTACACAGAGATTGGTAATTAAAACAAAGATCGCAGAGGCATAGATATAAGTTGACACATGCGGGCTACTCGACAGCAGGAGCAGGCTAATCCAGGTCGCTGCAGCCACAGTCGTGCCCACAGGCAAAATCATGTCCAGAACCCGGATATTCTTTTGATGCTTAAACAGGTAATAGCAGCAAAACATGACAGCAATGACCAGTGATACCCGGATCAGGCCAGACAGGAAAAACATGTCAGGAATAATAAAAATATCGGCAAAGAAATACAGCAAAAAGGCGATCTGCGCCATGTAATTAATCTGGCGAAGATTTTGATGACGATGCACATAAAGATAGTTATAAAAGTACTGCTGGAATTGCGCAGGAATAGGTGCAGCGCGATGTACAAGCGCATCTTCAATTAACTGGCGATTTTGCAGATCACATTCGGCCAACTTTAATGATCTATCTGTGGTCGAGTTTTGAAAAGACATATTCGCCGTTGAATATATATTTTCATTCGAGGATGACATGTCCTGATCCAATCTTATTTTTATTGGGTCCTATTATGGACCAAATGAATAAAAAAAAATCTCCCTAGAATCAGGGGGTAGTACGAATTTTAAAAAGAAAACGTAACAAAATTTTTGTTTTGTAAATATGAAGCTATACGGATCACATTTTTATAGATTGCTGATTTTAATCATTTATATCAATAAAAATAGGCGTTTCACGTGAAACATGAGTATGATGAATAAGTTGATTTAAACGAACTGATGTAAGGTGCTTGAATGATTATATGATTCATCACCAAGATCTTGATTACAGGATTTGGAAGACTGAAGCCTTTAAGTATTTGAACTGTTCTGATGAGTAGCACATTTTATACGTATCGAAATATTTCCAAAGATAGATTTTGTGGGTAGACGCGGTACATTGTTGTATGAGGTAGACATCTTGTAATGATCAGGGAAAGATGTCTTGATGCAGCATACAGCCAGAATGAACTTGCCGAGGTCAGCTCAACCATGTCGAATAATAATGATATTGAACTGTCAAATTCAGATGATTGTGAAAAGTATATCAATCAGTTCATACAGGAAGTTCCTTTACGGCGTGCGGAAATCGGGCAGGGAACAGTCATTAAACGCGCCTTGCCGAGTCGGCATAAACGCATGATTGGCGCCTGGTGTTTTCTGGATCATGCCGGTCCTACTCAGTTTCCTCAGGGAGATGGTCTGGATATCGGACCGCATCCGCATATTGGCCTACAAACTTTTACCTGGATGATTGAAGGCACCATGATGCACAGTGACAGTCTGGGTAACCGGCAATTGATCCGGCCGAAACAGGTTAATCTGATGACTTCAGGCTATGGCATTTCGCATACAGAGGTTTCACCGGAAACTGAAACCAAAATGCATGCAGCACAGCTCTGGATCGCCCTACCTGATGACAAGATCAATATGGCTCCCGCGTTTGATCATTATCCGCAATTACCCGTGATCGAAGAACAAGGCATTCAATGTACGGTCCTGGTCGGGGAATTCCTAAATACACAATCCCCGGTTAAAGTGCATACCGAACTTTTGGGGGTGGATCTATTTGCTGCTGAAAGTACCCGTGCCCATTTGAGTTTAGATCCAAGATTTGAATATGGCTTTATGGCCCTTGAGGGTCTGGCAAGTATTAATGGGCATGAACTGACTGAAGATAATATGGTGATTCTTGAGCCGGGATTACAGTATGTAGATGTCGAAATTCATGCGGGTGGGCGAATCTTGCTGATTGGTGGAGAGCCATTTGAAAGCCCTATTTTATTGTGGTGGAATCTGGTTGGTCGTGATGTGGAAGAACTGAAGCTGGCCCGTGAACAGTGGATGATGGGGCACCCGCGTTTTGGCACCATTCCAAGCTATGATGGGCCGCGTATGGAAGCACCAGCATTTCCGGAACATATGCGTGCTTCTCGATAAATCTTTCATATAACTATAAGAACAAAGGATCAGTATGGCCCGTATCGCACTTGCCAAAATACAGAGCTTAACCATACCGTGGCAGGGAGAAATCAGTCATGGTCAGCATCATTATCTAACCGATAAACCGGAATCCTTCGGTGGGCAGGATGCAGGTCCTGCACCTTATGATCTGCTTTTAGGCAGTCTGATCTCTTGCACCATGATTACTTTGCGCATGTATGCCAAACATAAGGACATTGAACTGGGCGACTTTCAGGTTGAAGCAGAATTCTTTGCCAATAAAGAAGGACAGGAATGGATTGAACGACGCTTAAGTTTCGATATTACTCATGATTCGGCTTTGCAGCAGAAAATTCTGGAGATTTGTGCCAAAACCCCGGTGACCAAAACCCTGTTACGCAGTCTGGAGATCCGCACTAGCCTGATTTAAGCTAAAAGAGAGTACGCTATATCCGGTAGGGAAAATGTAAGTAGACTGATAAACTCTTTAGTTAGAGCCAGACTTTTTGCTATGCTCACGCAGTAATAACAATAAAATCATGAGTCTAATATGCGTGTTTTACATCATCTCGAACAATCAAGATCATTTCGAATCATGTGGGCCTTGGAAGAGCTGGAACTTGATTATGAGATCAAGTATTACAAACGCCTGCCTAACTATTCTGCTCCGCCTGCTTTGAAACAGGTTCATCCTCTGGGTAAAGCCCCGATTCTGGAAGATCAGAATCTGGTACTGGCTGAGTCTGCCGCCATTCTGGAGTATCTCCAAGAAACCTATGATTCGACCCATCAGTTTCAGCCGATCAGTGCCGAGAACAAGGCGCAATACCGCTACTGGATGCATTATGCAGAAGGGTCTTTGATGCCTTTGCTGGTCATGCAACTGGTGATGACCAAAGTTCCTGAGCAAGTGCCATTTCTGGTTCGTCCCGTGGCTAAAACAATTTGTGAAGGGGTAAAAAAGCAGTTTGTACAAAGCCGTCTAAAAGACCATATCCAGTTTCTGGAAGATCATTTAAGCCAGCATGAATATTTTGCCGGTCGTTTCAGTTTTGCGGATATCCAGATGAGCTTCCCACTTGAAGCCATGCAAAGCCGTACCGGTAAAAGCTATCCGGCGATTCAAGCCTATCTGGAACGGATCTCGCATCGTGCGGCTTATTTCCGGGCCTTATCCAAGGAGCAGGCATTAAAGTCTTAAAGCCTTCGCTAAAAAAGAAAAGGTGCGATTTGCACCTTTTTTTATTTTTGAATCAGTCTGGGAAACTGAGACGTTCTTTAGGGAAAATCACCTTAAAGGTGGATCCCTGATTTTCATGGGAATCAATTTCGAGCTGGGCCTGATGTTGCATCAGTACATGCTTCACAATCGCCAGACCCAGTCCTGTGCCACCAGTACGGCGGCTACGGTCAGAATCTACCCGGTAGAAACGTTCGGTCAAGCGAGGCAAGTGTTTAGGATCAATCCCAATTCCGGTATCTTCTACGACAAAATAGGCCGATTCACCATCATCATGCCAGCCCATGGTGACAGTTCCACCTTTAGGCGTGTACTTGATAGCATTGGTAATCAGGTTACTGAAGGCACTGGCAATTTCCATATCTGAGCCGATCAGGTCACAGTGACTATCAATATCCAGATTTAGGGTATGGCCATAATCCACGTTATAGGCTTGCGCATCATCAAACAGCTGGTTCATCAGATTCGGCATATCAATAATCTGGTTCTTGGCAATATTCTTGTCATTTTCCAGACGGGATAGCAGCAACAGGTCATTCACTAGTGCATTCATGCGACGAGTCTGGGACTGCATCTGGTCAAAGGCGCGTTTCCAGCGCGGGCTAATATCTTCCTGATCGGTAAAGGTTTCGATATAACCGCTGAGCACAGTCAAAGGGGTACGCAGTTCATGCGAAATATTATCGACAAAGTCCTTACGCATCTGTTCCAGATTATGCATTCGGGTCACATCATAGGCGACCAGCAAACGACTTTCACCGCCAAAACGGGTCATTTTGATTTGCACATAATGATCTTCGAATATCGAAGACTTCATTTTAAGGCCATCAGGTGCATCATCAATATGATGATAGTAATCAATGAAATTTGGCTGACGTAACAAACTCAGGATATTACGGCCGCGATCTTCCTGACCAATCCCTAATAAGCGTTCTGCAGCTGGATTCCACCATTCAATCTGCTGGTTTTCATCAATCAGTACCACGGCTTCTTGTAGGGCGACTAGCGAGGATTGTGCACGGTCAATCAGCTCGACCATCTCCGCCTGAACAACACGTTCCTGACGCTGGGCCCGATAGACATTGAACAGTAAAGCCCCCCAGATCCCGTTAATATTTGGCGGTACATCATAGGGACGGTTCGAGATCCATTCATTGACCAGGTAGAGTGAACGCAACTGTGTGCCAAAGAAGGCAACAAAGGCCAGAACGATACAGATCCAGAAATAACCGATGCCTAGACCAATACAACTGGCAATGACCAGGAAGAGAAGAAGTAGACGTAAATCTTGCTTGGCAAAATCCCATAGGCTGCTGTAACGGAGTCTTTTGTGCTCGTGTGACAGTTCGGGAACAGGATAGGGCTCATACATAAAACAAGATTTACCTAAAAATAATTAACCGAGTGCAACGTCGGCACGAGTCGAGAAACGGTAACCGGTGCCACGTACAGTCTGTACATAGCGGTCAGCGCCATAAGGTTCAAGCACCTTGCGTAGGCGACGGATATGCACATCAATAGTCCGGTCTTCAATATAGACGTTGCCACCCCAAACCTGATCCAGCAATTGCGCACGGGTATAAGCACGTTCCGGATGGGTCATGAAAAATGCCAAGAGACGATATTCAGTGGGTCCCATGTCCAGTATAGTACTGCCAAAATTCACGCGCTGACTGACCGGATCTAATACCAATCCGTTAGCATCAATGGATTTTTCACCGCTGAGGGCATTGGAACGACGCAGGACGGCTTTAATGCGTGAAACCAGCTCACGGGTCGAAAATGGCTTGGTCATATAGTCATCGGCACCGGCATCCAGTCCCTGAACCTTATGATCTTCTTCACCACGCGCGGTCAACATGATGACCGGAATTTCGGACAGGTTTTCATCACGTTTCAGACGACGACAGAGATCCACACCACTCACGCCACCTGGCATCATCCAGTCCAGCAAAATCAATGCTGGACGCTGGTCCACAATCATTTGATGAGCCTGCTTGGCATCTTCTGCCTGTAAACATTGAAAGCCTGCCATATCCAGAGCAGTATGGATCATTTCACGAATCGGCAGTTCATCATCAACAATTAGAATGTAGTCATCTTTCACAGCGCAATACCCTATTTCATGCAAACGGTGGACCGTTTTATATTTATGACAGGCTTATTACAAAGATTAATTATGACAGTATCATTGCAGAATAGGTAGTTCCGTGGTCTTCTGCAAAGATTTGTCACAATTTAAGCTGTTATTTTATAAGAGGGTCTTAATTCAAAATCTTGTAGATCACTGAGAGCTAGATCTACGTAGACCTTATCCTGATTTAAAAATTATCTAACCGGATCCGCCGGTTTTTCTGTACCCAAAGTATCTAGTAAAGCAAAGAACACCAGACTACAGGAAGACAGAATTTCTTCCAAAGACTGCTTAAAGCCGCTCATGACCCAGCGAATCGCAATCTGGGTGACATAACCATTAAGTCCGGTCGAGACCAGGGAAATCTCTCGTTCAGAACGATTAAGGTTCGGCATCATCAGCATGACAAAGGCCTGAATCATACGGTCGAAACGGCCCATGGTTTCATGAATCGTGGCCTGATTATGCAGTTCCTGAACCAGCATCGCATCGATATAAATAATTCGTGCCATACCCGGATTGTCACGTAAGGTCGTCAGCAAGGCAGTCAGACCGGCTTCGATCATTTTCTTTGGATCAGAAGAAGCCTGCATCATGGCTTGCATGACATTCTGCTGTAACTGGTCAATCAGCTTGAGGAAAATAGTCTGGAACAGATGTTCGCTTTTCTTAAAGGATTCATAAAAATAACGTTCAGTCAGTTTGGCTTCGTTACAGATATCCTTCACTGTGACTGAAAAGAAACCATGACGACCATACGCCTCAATCCCGGCCTCAATCAGCTTTTCACGACGCGCCTGCTGACGCTCAGCCATGGAAAGTCCTTTAAACTGGCGTTCCTTACTTTTACTTGCTAGTTTTTGTCCTGAATTTACTGCATCCGTCATAAAGACCATAGACTCATCTGCTTGAGATTTTAAGTATCTTATCAATAAATCCGGCTTTGACCTATGCTGAAATTCAAGCTTGAAAATTGGCCCGTAGAGACATGCTGGAATTATTGACAATATGGATTGTCAAAACTATATTGAAATAATGTGCTGTATCCCTATGCGACAGAAAAACAGGCTGTCATGGAAGGGCAGTGTTTTAATCAAGGAAATTCAATGAAAAATTTTAATAATAAGGTCGCGGCCATTACTGGCGCAGGTTCAGGTATCGGTCAACAACTTGCGGTGCTTTTAGCAAAGCAGGGCTGTCATTTAGCACTCAGTGATGTGAATGAACAGGGCCTGGCTAAAACCGTTGAGCTGCTGAAAGGTACTGATGTTCGTGTCACAACCAAAAAGGTCAATGTGGCTAATCTGGAAGAAATGCACGCTTGGGCCGCTGAGGTCGAGAAAGATCATGGCAGCGTGAATATGATTTTTAACAATGCTGGTGTTGCCCTTGGTTCTACCGTAGAAGGCGCCAGCTATGAAGAGCTGGAATGGATCGTCGGCATTAACTTCTGGGGCGTGGTCTATGGCACCAAAGAGTTCCTGCCTTTAATCAAGAAAACCGGTGATGGTCATGTCATTAATATTTCCAGCTTGTTCGGTTTAACTGCCCAGCCAACCCAGTCCGCTTATAATGCCACTAAATTCGCTGTGCGTGGTTTTACTGAATCCTTGCGTCAGGAACTGGATATGGAAAACTGCGGCGTAAGCGCACTCTGTGTACACCCAGGCGGAATCCGTACCAATATCGCCATTGCAGCGAAAATGAATGACAGTATTCGTAGTCTGGGAATGCACCCGGAAAAATCTGCACAGAATTTCAATAAGCTGCTGCGTTGTCCACCGGAAGAAGCAGCGCGTCAAATTCTGGAAGCGGTACAAAAAGATAAACGCCGTCTGCTGATTGGAAATGATGCCAAAGCGATTGATTTAATTCAGCGCCTTATGCCAACTGGCTATCAGAAAGTCACGGCTTTAGCTACCCGCCTCGGCAAGCAGAAGAAAAAGTCAGCTTAAAACACCCTGATCAAAGCCCGCGTAAGCGGGTTTTTTTATGCCCGAAAACTTAAGCAGCTAAAGTATTTTATAAATCAAAAATGGTGCATAAGAATGTCAATAAATTGACAGCGTTAGATAAGCCGATTCGGCATGATGATTTCACAGACCGAAGGTCGACATAATTATAGATAGAGGAAATGATCATGGCTTATGAATATAAACACATCCAGGTACAACCAATTGGTGGCCGTATTGGCGCTGAAATCCAGGGCGTAAAACTGTCAGCAGATTTGGCTGATGAAGTGGTGAATGAAATCAATCAGGCATTATTGCAGCATAAAGCGATCTTCTTTAAAGATCAGCAACATCTGGATGATGTCGCCCAAGAAGCCTTTGCAGCACGTTTAGGCACGCCGTTAAATCACCCGACTGTGCCGGTAAAAGATGGCTCTGCACATATTCTGGAAATTGATTCACGTGGTGCTCGTGCAGACAGCTGGCATACGGACATCAGTTTTATTGATGCCTATCCAAAAGCTTCTATCCTGCGTAGCGTGGTTGCACCCGCAGTAGGTGGCAATACCGTATGGGCAAATACAACCGCTGCCTACAATGATTTACCTGAAGAACTGAAAACACTGGCGGATAGCTTGCGTGCGATCCACAGCAACAACTTTGACTATGCTGCAAAAGTCAGTGTTCCAAAAGAAGCTTTGGAAAAATATAAAAACTACTTCAATTCAACTGAATATGAAACTGAACATCCATTAGTACGCGTTCATCCTGAAACAGGTGAAAAAACCTTGTTATTGGGCCATTTCTTTAAGAGCTTGGTCGGTTATAGCTCAAGTGAATCACGCCGTTTATTCGACCTGTTCCAAAGTTATGTAGAGAAGCTGGAAAATATTGTCAGCTGGCGCTGGAGTGCAGGTGATGTGGCGATCTGGGATAACCGTGCAACGCAACACCGTGCGATTAATGATTATGGTGACCAGCACCGTGTAGTACGCCGTGTAACTTTAGAGGGTGATGTGCCAGTCGGTGTGGATGGCCGTCCAAGCCGTGAACTGCGTAAAGATGTCAAGCAGGACATTAGCAACTTCCGCTATAACAGCGAAGACGGTATTTATGAAAAAGTTTCATAAGTAATTCTTATTCAATTGGAAACTTTGCATATAAATAGCTAAAGAATCAAGAATAAATGATTCGCCAGTCATTAATGATCCATCTAATATTTAAATAAAATATAGGGTGGATCATTTTATGAAAATTCATACTGCAAAAAATAATGTGGATTATGACATATTAAAAAATATATTTAAAAATATCTCTGAGGATAAGCTGGATTATATTTTAAAATATTCAACGATTCGAAAATATCAAAAAGGCGATTTGATATTAAATAAAGAAAATTGCCATACTGCTTTATATATATTGCTTGATGGGATTATCCAGATTGGATATTTAAGCCCATCAGGTCGTTTTCATGCCTTTAATTATTTCTCGGAAAAGCATCTGATTAACCTGCTTCCTTGCCTCAATACACAAGTGATTGATTATGATTATTATGCTTTTAATCAGGTCAAGGTCCTGCAAATTCCACAGCATATATTTATAGAAGAAATAAATGATAACAATTACTTAAAGCAGGATGCTTTAAATATTCTCAGCCATCGGATGCAATATCTGATCCAGCAGGTCAAATTCCTGCAAGTCGCTAATTTACATCAAAAAGTATGCAAGGTTTTGCATGACCTTTCGATTCAGTATGGTCGATCTCATCCTCTGGGAACTGAAATTAAACTCAAGATCTCCCAGCATGATTTAGCAGATTTACTCTCTGCCTCACGCCAAACCATTAATAAAGAGATAAAGAATCTGGCGAGTCAAAATATTCTGGATTGGCAATATGAAAATATCGTGATTAAAGACAAAGAATATTTAAATTATCAGATTAAATGGATTTAAAATAATATTTTTGGATTTTATAAAATAATATATCAAAATCTATTTATATTATTTTTCTGCATATTAAAAATCATGCATATTAATTCCAACCAAAACAACAGGAATTAATAATGACAATTCAATCTATTAATGTGCGTAACCAGTTAAAAGGTACTATTCAGGAAATTGTAAAAGGTGATGTGGTTTCTGAAGTCGATGTGGTGACTGCTTCGGGTATTTTCACTTCGGTAATTACGACACGTTCTGTAGAAGAGCTGGATTTGCAGGTAGGAAGTCAGGTGATTGTGCTGATCAAATCGACTGATGTTTCACTGGCAAAACTGTAGGTGTGTCGATTGTATGAAGCAATATTTTAAACAAGGGGCAACGGTACTGACTCTGCTAAGCGCGAGTATTGGCTTAACGCATGCAGATGCGGAGGTAGGTCAGTTACAACAACAGGTCAGTCAACTCGAGCAGTCATTAAAACAATTAAAAACCCAGTTAGCGCAGATTCAGAATCAGAACGAAGCCGTTACAGAAGCCACTACTGCTGATGAGGCTGAACTATCTGCTGATGCAGAAACTGAATTTGATGATGACCAAAGCTTTGTGACACGTGCCGAGTTGCAAGGTCTGCAAAGCGATCTGGAAAACTATAAATATCAGGTACAACGTGACCGCGATACCAAAACGGCATTATCAACACGTCAACTGCTGATTAATGGAGTCGTGCAGGCCAAAGCTTCTTATATCGATGAAGCACAGCGCACTCCACCTACGGGTACCAATACCGGGATGGTTGTTCAAGACCGCCATTCTTCATTTGATTTAGGTGCAGTCCAAATTGGTTTTATTGGCAATCTGTATAAAGACTATGAAGAAGGCAAAAACCTGGATTTCAATCTGCGTTTTGGTACTTCTCCACAGACAGGGACCAATAACAGTTATCTGAACTTATTGGATGCGCAACTGACTTATCACGTATTGCCAACCTTAAGTGCCGACACGGGGCGCTTGAGCGTTACTTTAGGTCAGCAACTGTTACCATTTGGCCAGGAAGTTCAGGCCACTGAAGACCTAAAACCTACCATTAACAATGCCTTGTTCAGTTTGCCGGGCCTAGGTTATGGACTGGCACTGCGTGAAGTCGGCTTGATTGTACGTGGGGATGCCTTACCAACCGTGGACTATGGATATAACTATCGCTCACCAATGATTAGCTATGCCTTTGGTCTGGTGAATGGTAATGGAGCCAATAAATCGGATGACAATGATGACAAAAACTTTATTGGACGTCTGCGTTATACCTTGCCTGCGGAATATAACTCATGGCTGCGTGAACTGAGTTTTGGTCTGTCCTGGTATCAAGGCAAGAGCAATCTATTTGAAATTGATGGTACCAGCGCGGCCTTTGCTGGTAAGGGCGATGTGCTGCGTAAAGGCTTCGATATTTACTATAACCACCATCCATTCGGTGTGACCTATGAATATGTACAAGGTGAAGATGACACCTACATTTCACAAACTGCACAGACCTATAAGCGTGAAAGTGAGTCGCACACAGGTACCTTGTTCTGGAACTTTGGTGAGCAGTTTGTCAAAGGATTCCGTAATCAGGGCCGTTATGACGACTGGTGGCCAAAGTCTTACCAGGCCTTCTATCGCTACGACACCATTGATCGTGACAAGAATTTAGCCGATCAAACTGTTGATATTCACAGTCTGGGCCTGAATGCATTCTTTGCGGAAACCACCAAGTTTCAGATCAACCTGAATCATGTCAACAATGACATTACAAACAAGAGCTATAACGAACTGGTCGCACAATTCCAGTACGGATTCTAATTTTATATTTTGAGGAATTTTCACATGTTTAAATGGTCAAAAGTATTATTTGCTGGCCTTCTCTCTACAACAACACTGCTGCCAGCGATTCAGACCTCTGCCGCAGAGGCGAAACCCAGCGTGATCCGTTTTGCTTCGCCGATGGTCGGTACAGGTAATCGCCCTGTAGGTTATGGTAATTACTATGCGACTGCACAGACCTTGGGTTTATTTGAAAAAGAATTCCAGAAAGATGGCATCAAAGTACAATGGAATAACTTTAAAGGAGCGGGTCCTGCGATTAATGAATCTTATGCGAATGGTCTGGTCGATATTACCTGGATTGGTGATTTGCCTGGACTGATTGGCAAAGCCAGTCGTCTGGACACTAAACTGGTCGCCATGGCTGGCTCACAGGATAATACTTATCTGGTGGTAGCACCGGGTTCTCCGGCTAAATCGATTGCTGATTTAAAAGGGAAACGAATAGGCTTCTTTAAAGGAACCAATCTGCATTTATCGATTATTAATGTGGTCAAAAAATACGGATTCAGTGAGAAAGACTTCCGTTTTGTCAACATGGATGGCCCAGTGGCGTATTCCGCTTTAGCCAGTGGTGATATTGATGCAATCTGGAGCAGTAGCTATATTTTTCCTGTAGTCGATCGCGGTATTGCCAAGATTATTTATAGTACCAAAAATGAACCTGATCTCTATAAAACCTCAGGCTATGTACTGGTGAATTCCAAGTTTGAGCAAAAATATCCTGAAGTGGTTCAGCGTGTAGTGAATGTGCTGGTCAAACAAGCGGCTTGGGAAAGCAAGCCCGCTAATAAAGATGCCCTGTTTAAACTCTGGGCAAAATCTGGAATATCGTATAGCAACATCAATAAAGCCCATATTGGGGTAGATCTGAAACGTCATAGTGCCCCGATTTTTGATGCCTATAACGTGTCACTCATTAAGCAGAAGCTTAAAGCGGGTCAAGATTTGAAACTGATTCGCGGTAATGTCGATGTTGATTCCTGGATTGAGCCGAAGTATGTCAATAATGCTTTAAAAACGCTGAATTTACAGAACTATTGGAAACCTCTGAATGCCAATGGGCAATAACCATCATGCCCTTGAGGAGGTTGAGTGATGTTACAGGAAATCGAGCTTGAAACAGCCAAGATACCGACACAGGACAATGCTGCATCCAGATTGAACCGAAAAAGTATTCTGAATTTTTTAAAACAGAATCAGGTGTTCATATGGGGAATTGGAGTCATTTTCCCCATCGCGTTGCTCTATCTGTGGCATGTGTCGGTAGAACGGAACTGGGTGAATCCTTTATTGCTGCCTGCACCTGAACTGGTCTGGGTGGCCCTGAAAGATCTGTATCAAACTGGCGAACTGTGGAGCAATTTGAGTGTCAGTCTGAGCCGAATTGGCTATGGGTTCAGTGCCGGCATTGTACTGGCACTGGTCTTAGGTCTGACCATGGGACTATCGCGTCGAGCAGAAGCCTATATCTGGCCCACATTCAAAGCCATTAATCTGGTACCTGTGATTGGCTGGATTCCACTGTTAATTTTACTGGTCGGGATTGATGAAGCCCTCAAGATTATTCTGATTGCTAAAGCCGCGCTGGTACCGATGACCATCAATGTATTTAAAGGCGTGCGCAATATTCCACAGCAATTGACCGAAGTCGCGGAAGTTTATCAGTTGAGCACCTGGTCCAGATTTAAAAATGTGGTTCTGCCGGGTGCTTTTATCAGTTTTATCGGTGGTCTGCGTTTATCTCTGGCAAGTTCATGGGGTGCTCTGGTTGCAGTAGAACTGCTAGCTTCAAGTGAAGGGATTGGCTATGTGATGGTCTATGGCCGTCAGATTTTCCAGCTCGATGTAGTGATGGCAACTGTAGTGGTGATTGGATTGGTGGGATTTGGCTTTGACGTCATTATCCGCCTTATACAAAAACAGTTCCGTGGTTGGGATCAGGCTAGATAGAGAGAATATCATGAAAAAAATAGATTATCGCGGCTGGGTCATTCCCCTGGTTCTGTTGGTTGCCTGGTTGATCGTGACCGCAAAACAATGGGTTGATCCTGCTTTACTGGCACCGCCAGCTGCTGTATGGCAGGCCTTTGTAGAAAGCTGGCAGGCAGGCGAGGTGACAGAAAATATTATCGCCAGTCTACTTCGCAACACGGCAGGATTTATTGCCGGTGGAGTGGTTGGTGCAGTGCTGGGTTTGGCCCTGGGTCTAAACGTCTGGCTGGATCGAATCTTTTCTCCAACGCTGAATGCTATTAAACACGTGGCTGTATTTGCCTGGATTCCACTGATGATCATGTGGTTTGGACACGGTGAAGTTTCAAAAGTGATTTTTATTGCCTTAGTGGTGTTCTATCCGGTGTTCTTTAATACCTATGACGGGGTCAAGAATGTGCCGGTCAAAATTAAGGAAGTGGCGCAGATTTTCCAGCTTAGTCCGGTACGTACTTTTTTTAAAGTGATTTTACCCGCAGCAGCCCCAAGTATTTTTGCCGGTTTGAATATTGCGCTGGTGTTTTCATGGGTAGCAACTGTTGGCGCGGAGTATTTCTTTGTGTCCTCGGTTGGCGTGGTCAATCCAATCATGGATGGACAGAACCTGTTCCAGATGGAAGTGGTGCTATATGGCATGGCCATTATTGCGATTGTCGGGCTGTTATTTTCCAAGGCAGCACAATTCTTTGAAAACTATAACTTACGCTGGCGTCAGGCGGCCAATAAATAAAAGATGTGAGATAACAACATGAATCAACAGGTGAATATTAAGGGTCATGTCGAGATCCAGAAACTCGACAAGTTCTTCCCTAAAGATGGGGAAGAGTTACAAGTGTTAGATCAGATTAATTTGAATATCCAGCCAGGCGAGTTCATTAGTATTGTCGGTAATAGTGGCTGTGGTAAATCAACCTTATTGCGGCTTTTGGTGGGCCTTGATGCCGAGTTTCAAGGCAGTATTTTGATTGATGGCAAACCGATTCAGGGCACCAGTCTGGATCGCGGGATTGTGTTTCAGGATCACCGTTTGTTCCCTTGGCTGAGTGTCGAGCAAAATGTAGCTTTAGCGCTGGAAAAATCAGGCCTGAGCAAAGCTGAAAAGCAGGAACTCATTGATTATCATCTGGAGCTGGTGCAATTGAGCCAGTTTAAAACTGCCTATCCAAGTCAGCTGTCCGGGGGGATGAGCCAGCGTGTGGCAATTGCGCGTAGTCTGGTGAATCGTCCACAAATTTTATTACTGGATGAACCTTTTGGTGCCTTGGATGCCTTGACTCGGGCCAACTTGCAACAGGAATTACAGCGGATCTGGCAGTCGGAAAAGATCACCTCTATTCTGGTCACCCATGATGTAGAAGAGGCGGTATTGTTAGGTGATCGCGTAGTGGTAATGCAACCCCATCCGGGACGAATCAAACGTATTGTGAAAGTGGATCTGGAACGTCCGCGTAAACGTGAAGACTACCGTCTGGCGGCCATTAAAAATGACATCTTGCTTGACTTCCAGGATCAGGTCGAGCTTGTGCCGCATGAACTGGAACAGTATAAATTGTCCTGGTAAGCAGAGCCATTTGAATACCCGCATTCGCGGGTTTTTTATTGCCCTAAGCATTGTTGCGATTTGGTTGTTCGGAATATTTTAAATAACGTTTTCTAGAAGAAAAAAATTTTAAGTTATTGAAATATATAATTTTATATCTAACTATTAAAATCTATACATGCTTTTGATAACCAAATAAAAAATCAAGATAACTCCTTACCCTAAACTCTTTTATAGTCAAAAGAGTCCTATTTTCAGCAGATCTAAAAGAGACAGAAATTTATCCAAGTTCATAAACAGGATAGATCCAGTCTAGAACAATCATTAAATATGTATTGCAGCAAAAGGTGAGGAAAAATGACGGAGCACTCTCAATGTAGAATCACGATTCAAAATTTATATAAAAGTTATAGCACCGCACCAGATCAGCAGACCCAAGTCCTCGAAGATATTAATCTGGATATTCATGCAGGTGATTTTGTCAGTGTGATAGGGCATGCTGGCTGCGGTAAATCCACATTGTTACGCTTACTGAAGGGCTTAGAGCAGCATCAACAGGGACAGATTCTGATTCAGGGAAAACAGCCAGCTGAACATCTTCCAAATCTCAGTATTGTCTATCAGGATCATCGACTGTTTAACTGGCTCAGTGTGACGGAAAATATCCGCATGGCCTTACATCAAATCCCTTTAAGCAAAGAAGAGGAAAACCGAAGAATTCAGGAACAGCTGGAATTGCTGCAACTGACACCATTTAAGGATGCTTATCCATCGCACTTGTCTGCTGGCATGAATCTGAAAGTGGCCATTGCCAAAAGCCTGGTTACTCAACCGGATATATTATTATTAGATGATCCTTTTGCTGGACTGGACGCGCTGATGCGTCATCATCTGCATGAAGAATTACAGCGAATCTGGAAAGCCAAAAAAATTACCGTGATTTTAGCGACCCAAGATATTGCTGAAGCTTTATTACTGAGCACTTCAGTTGTGGTAATGCAGGCTAATCCTGGACGAATCGAACAGGTTTTAAAGGTGTCTTTATCTTATCCACGCAAGCGCCAGAATACGCGTTTACAGCAGTTGAAAAAAGAAATTCTAAAAGTATTAAATTTCTCAATCGTGAAGGATCAACAGCTGCTACTTACAAGCTCTGGTCAGTTTTGCTGGTAGGCTAGGGTCTTCATTCATTTTAAATTAAACAGAAATCAACAGCGACACAACCTCGCCCATAGTTGTCATTTCCACTAGCACCAATTACCCAAGTGCTTAACTTAAAGAAATAAAAAATGCCCTATCGGGCATTTTTTATAATGGATGGTTTAAGAGGCAACCGCAGTATTTTGTTGCGTAATCACATACTGATTTTCTGGCCGTTTCAATCCTAAGTTTTCACGTAAAGTTGTACCTTCATATTCAGTCCGGAATAGACCACGACGTTGTAGTTCTGGCACGATGAAATCTACAAAGTCATCCAGACCGGCAGGTGTCGTCGGTGGTAATACATTAAAGCCATCCGCAGCTTCATTTTCAAACCACTCCTGTAATTGATCAACCACCTGTTCAGGCGTACCGATCAGCGTCCAGTGACCGCGAGCAGAAGCAATATATTCATATAGCTGGCGAATGCTGAAGTGATGCTTAGCTGCAATCTCAAACATTATTTGTTGACGGCTAGACTTGATCTCAATGTCTTCTAGAGGAAATGGAGCATCCAGATCATAGTTTGAAAGATCAATATCACCTGCCAGACCAGACAGTAAGCCCAAACCGACATCTGGATGAATCAGACGATTCAGTAACTCATATTTTTCTTTGGCTTCCTGTTCGGTTTTAGCGACAAAGACAGAGACCCCCGGCATTACTTTTAGATCATCCGGATGACGGCCATATTTAGCCAGGCGTCCTTTGACATCACAGTAGAAGGCTTGGGCATCAGACAGGCTTTGCTGGGCGGTAAAAATCACTTCGGCATATTTGGCGGCCAGCTCACGTCCATCTTCAGATTGGCCCGCCTGAACAATCACTGGATAGCCTTGTGGCGGACGAGAGACATTGAGTGCACCTTGGACATTAAAATATTTGCCGCTATGTAGCGGTTCGTGCTGTTTAGATGCCTCAAAGAAATGACCGCTTTCTTTGTCATAGAGGAATGCATCATTTTCCCATGAATCCCAGAGCTTCTGTACAACTTCAATAAATTCATCCGCGCGCTCATAACGGACTTTGGCATCCGGATGTGCACTAAAACCAAAGTTCCGCGCGGTTTCAGCAGATATGGTGGTGACAACATTCCAGGCGGCACGACCCTTACTGATATGGTCTAAAGAGGCATATTTTCGTGCCAACAGATACGGTTCTTCATAGGTCGTAGAAGCAGTGGCAATAAAACCAATATTTTGGGTGACGGCTGAAATCGCTGCGAATAAGGTGACGGGTTCAAAGCCAACGACTTTATCGCTATAACCGACCTTCTTATTATGTTTGGAAGCACCATGACTCCAGTTGACTGCCAGACCATCTGCAAGGAAATAGGCATCAAACAGGCCGCGTTCAGCAGTTTTCGCTAATTCAATCGCATAATCAATACTTAAATGATCCTGAGGACGAGACTCAGGATGGCGCCAACCTGCCGCATGTTGCGAAGTCGTTGGAATAAAAGCACCCAGTTTAATTTGTCGTTTAGCCATGAGAAGACCTTGTGTTTTTATGCAATACACTGCTTATAACAAGGATCTTCATGCCTGAAAAATATAATAAAAATGAATCCATATAAAAAATATGGATTAAGCAGGAAATACGCTCTTTAGAGGTGGTTTACTAAGGTTTATCCAGTAGTTCAGGCCGGAAGATTAAACCAGTGCCTCGATGGTCTTTTTCTTCCAGATAAACTGGTAATACAAGCCTTGCATAATACAAAGACAGACAAAGGCAAGGGCATAGCCATACCAGATCCCTTGTAAACCCCACCAGCGGCTGAACATATAGGCAGCCGGTACTTCAATTCCAATAATGGCAATGATATTGATCAACATAGGGATTGTTACTGTGCCACTGGCCCGCATGATCGAAGCGAAAATTGCACTAGCACCAAAGAACAAAATCGACCATAGGACAATGAAGAGAAGTTGCTGACCCAATACCACGACCTGCGGATCAGTGATAAATAGTGCCATCAGATATTTAGAAAACAGATAAGCCAGAATCACCAGACTACCTGTGAACAAGATATTCATACTTAAGGCAGTTCGGGTCACTTTATTGAGCAAATCATTTTTACCAGCACCAATGGCCTGTGCCCCAAAGACGGAAGCCGCAATGGCAATAGAAAGGGCAGGGAACTGAATATAATTCAGCACCTGATTCACGGCACCATAGGCCGCTGTTGCTTCTGCGCCATACCGGTTAACCAGACCCACAATGACCAAACCAGCGACTGAAGTCGTCACCATTTGAACTCCAGTCGGAATACCTAAGCGCAGGATAATCTTACTGAGCTGGGGCTGATGACGGATATCTTTGATCAACGCCCAGTCTGGTCTTAGAGGATGACGCTTATAATTTAAATAGAGAATGAGAAATAACAGAACAGCCAAGTTGCCCAGAATGGTTGCAATTGCTGGAGAGATGATCCCCATTTTAGGAAAACCGAAATAACCGGCGATCAGGACTGGTGTCACCACTAAGCCAACGCCAATCGTCAAAGCAGAGGCAAACAGTGGCGTAGTACTGTCTCCAACCCCGCGTAAAATTGAAGTATAAATAATATAAATAAAAATCAGTGGGCTACCAGCCAGCATCCATTGCACGTAAGGCAAAGACAGGTGCATCACATCCGGATCTGTACCTAATAATTGCAGGATATTTTCAGCAAAAAATACACCCAATAGGGCAATCAGGCTGCCACCAATCAGTGTCATAAACAGGGTAGAGCCAACTACACAGCGCACTTTTTCCAGGTTTCTGGCACCCCAAGCTTGTCCTACCAGAACCGTAGAACCTGCAGAGAGACCAATCACAAAAGCCATCAGACAGAACAGAATCGGGAAAAATACTGCCACAGCGGCAATTGCTTGCACGCCGAGCATTTGCCCGACAAAAACAGTATTAATCGTACCGGACAGGCTTTGCAGGATGTTGGTAACGACCAGCGGTAACAGGAAAATAAAAAATGTTTTCCATAAATTCTGCTGGTGAACCAATGCTTGCTGTGCCATATGACATCCTGTTCTTGATTTTTCATATATTTATCAGGACTAAATTATCCTTGATCCGCATCAAGAACGCCTTAGCTTTTCAGTAACCAATAAGTCTATTTTTTTAAACTTTGGAAAGAATCTGTGCCGCTTCTATTAAGGTTTCATCTTTTTTGGCGAAGCAGAAGCGTAATAAGTGTAAATCTTTAGGCGGCTCCTGATAAAACGCTGATACCGGAATCGCTACAATGTCATGCTGTTCAGCCAGATAGTGACACATCGACAGTGCATCCAGATCAGGACGAATTTCACTGTAATCCAGATTCTGGAAATAGGTACCTTGAGACGGCGTCCAGTGAAAACGGGAATCTGTAAGTGCATGATTAAACAGGTCCCGTTTGGTCTGATAAAAACCGGACAGCTCATGGATATGTTCAGAATGTAGCTGCATATATTCAGTCAAAGCCACCTGAATTGGCGTTACACCACAGAAGCTGACAAACTGGTAAATCTGTCTGAACATCTGCATTAAGGCTGGCGGTGCAACACAGAAACCAGTTTTCCAGCCGGTCACATGAAAGGTTTTACCAAAAGAACCAATCACAAAACTGCGTTCACGGAGTTCCGGAAATGATGCTGCAGAATGATGACGAACTTCATCAAATACCAGATGTTCATAAACTTCATCAGACAGAACTACAATATTGCGATCACGAATCAGTTCAATCAGCTGTTGCCAGTCTTGCTCTGTCCATACCGTTCCGGTGGGATTATGCGGTGTATTCACTACAATCATGCGGGTACGGTCATTGATTGCATCTTTGACCTGATTCCAGTCCACAGAAAAACCAGGATATTCCAGAGCGATATGTACCGGTTTGGCACCGACCAGCTTCACGCTTGGCGCATAGCTGTCATAACTGGGATCAAAAATAATGACTTCTTCACCCGCCCGTACCGTTGCCTGAATTGCACAGAAGATTGCAATCGTTGCGCCAGGAGTAATGGTGATTTCATCTACCGGGTCTAGAATGAGCTGGTCACGATGCTGATAAAGATCAGCGACCAGCCCACGTAATACTGGTAAACCATCACCCGGTGCATATTGATTAAAACCATTTTCAGCCGCCCGACTGAGGGCTTCAATCAATTGCGGTGGAGCAGGAAAATCTGGAAAACCTTGTGACAGGTTAATTGCTCCGAGTTTTTGTGCCAAGGCCGACATAGTACTAAAAATAGTAACGCCCAGATTGGGAAGTTTAGAATGTAACTCAAGCATGTCCTTGGCCTCTGGCTTATCCTGTAATCGAGGATGATGTAGGAGATATAAAGTATTCGGCTTTCAGTGTAGCAGTAAGTGAATCAGCAAATAATCAGAAAAATCGAAAAGGTTGAAACAGAATACATCTTCTATTTCATAAGCATAGAGAATATAAGGTCAGGTTAAGGCTATTCGTGGTTAATTCATGTGAAATAAATACCAAGATGGATTGTTCTAAGCTTATTCCCTAAAATCAGTGCGATAAAAATAACCTCAAATAATAATTATAAAATGCTACAGAGTATTTATACGGTGCTTGAGGGCTTGGGTCTAAGCTCACAGAAGCGTGCACTTCATCTCCGATTTTCCAATGAAATTTTAAATTCTCAGGTTCTGATTCAGCGTATTGAAGGCAGGCACTGGATCAATGAGGGGCTACATGCTGAATTACTTTGTCTATCCACTCATCCCTATATTGCTTTAAAACAGTTTATTGGCTGTCAGGTTGCTGTTGATCAGGTCACTGATCAAGGTGAGCTTTTCCGGACTACAGGTATCATTACCGCAGCTAAACAGGGGCATAGCGATGGTGCTTTAAGTGTCTATCAGCTGACTCTCGAAGATGCGACTTCACTTTGGCATAAACGCCGTAATAGTCGTGTGTTTTTGAATAAAAGTGTCAAAGAAATCAGTGAAATTTTGTTTGCTGAATGGCAAAAGCGAAGTGGCTTATTTGCGCAAAGTTTAAGTTTGGATCTTTCCGGACTAAATCGTGAATATGATGTACGGCCATTGGTCATACAGTCCAATGAAAGTGATTATGACTTTCTGACCCGCCTATGGCGTAGTGAGGGTATTAACTGGCTGATTGATGAAAAGGAATTAATCATTTCAATATCAGCTCGAACCATTCAGCCACAAGTCCTGCGTCTTGTTGATGAGCAGCAATATTTTCAAGCCTTAAAGCGCCGTTCCATCCGCTTCCATCGCAGTCATGCAACTGAGCAATTCGATACTATCACCAGCCTAATCGCTGAGCGACAACTTGTACCAAACAGTGTTGCATTGCAACGCTGGCAAGCTATAGATCTGGAGCAGGAGCAAAACCAGCGATTGGTGAATATTCAGCAGAGTAGTGTTCAGGATCATACTAGTTTAAATCTGGAAGATGTCTGGAACATCAGCCCAGCTTGGACCAGTGACCTAAATAGAGAAGATCAGGCTACATCATCCAGTCCAGCTCAACTGGATCAACTCAGTCAGCAACTTAGTCACTTTCATGCCATGCAATCCAAATATTTTAAGGCCAGCAGTAGGGTTCGTGATGCCCGAGTGGGTTACTGGTTTGAACTGCATCATCATCCCGAAATTGATCAACATCCGTGCAATGAGCGTGAATTTTTAATTTTGGGCAAACACTTCTATAACCAGAATAATTTACCAAAAGACATTTTGCTACAGGTGGATCAGCTCATGCTGTCCAGTCGCTGGAAAGTTCTGGATGACGAGAGACAAGGCAATGAGCTGTATTTAATTCGTCGAGATATTCTGGTGATACCTGAATATCATCCACTACAACATCGGCCCGTGGCCTATCCACAACGGGCGAAAGTGGTAGGGCCTGAAGGTGAGACTATTTATGTCGATGAATGGGGACGCGTGAAGGTTCGTTTTTTATTTACCCGTAGTGAAGATCATCAGCATGATGGTGGTGCTGGCGCCAATGATAATGACACTGATTCGGCCTGGGTAGATGTGCTAACGCCATGGGCAGGTGAAGGTTATGGCGCCCGATTCCATCCACGTATCGGGGAAATCGTAGTGATTGATTTCTTCGAAGGGGATATTGATCGTCCCTTTATTGTTGGACGTATTCATGAAGCTGAACGTTATCAAACTATGTTTGATAAGAAGGGGCAGTTGCCATTCACTAAAAAACTAAGTGGTATCCGTTCTCAAGAGGTGGAGGGTGAAGGTTTTAACCAGCTTCGCTTCGATGATACAACTGGACAGATTAGTGCACAGCTGCAAAGTAGTCATGGGGCCAGTCAGCTAAATTTAGGAAATCTAAGTCATCCAAAAGAAGATGAGGCTAGCGACGGGCGTGGTGAGGGCTTTGAGTTAAGAACAGATCAATGGGGAGCACTTAGAGCGGGAGCTGGCTTGCTTCTCTCTACCTATAAACAAGAAAATGCCAATGCCAATCACTTAAATGCCAGTCCTGCGAAAAGCCAGCTTGAATCTAGTTTGAATCATAGTAAAGCCTTAAGTGAGATTGCCAAAAATCAGCAAACAGATCCCTTAGAAGGGTTAGATCATCTGAAAAAATTTCTGGATCAGATTGAACAGCAAGATCAAAGCAAGGCTGAAACCTTTAAACAGGCTTTAATGCTGCTGTGCGCACCGAATTCAATTGCACTCTCAACTAATGAAGATCTATACCTTTCAGCTGATCATCAGATTAACCACAGTGCTGCGGATAATATTAATTTTTCCACACAGAAATCTTTGATTGCTCACGCTCAGGACAAGATCAGTTTATTTGCAGCCCAACAAGGATTAAAAGCCATTGCGGCAAAGGGGAAGGTCGAACTCCAGGCACAAGATGACGCAATAGAAACAATTGCTCGTCAAAAAATAAAAATTATTTCGACTGAAGATCAGATTGAAATTATAAGTCCTAAAGAAATTGTACTGACTGCGGGTGGATCTCAGTTAAAGATTAATGGACAGGGAGTATTTAGTACTACAAGTGGGAAGTTTGAGTGTAAGGCTGGGAAGCATAGTTTTATGGGGGGAGCAAACGTAACGTATGAAGTACCTCAGCTTCCCAACAAGCCTTTATATAGCAACAGACTGGATGTATATGATTTATTTTGGCAATCTGACTTCAGTACATTAACTTATAAAGCTTTTATTCCAGAGACAAATTCATATATATCAGGTCAGCTTGATGAGCATGGTCGTACTAAAAAAATGACTACAGCAGATCCTTCTAAGATTGAAGTTTTAGTAGGCCTTAATGATGATTGGGAATTAAATGTTCAGGGTTATGATGTAGAAGATTTAATAGAACATAATAATAACTAGGATATAAAAACAAAAATGGTGAATAAGTCTTTAGCAACCATACAAATTTTAGATTTATTGGGTAACCCAATTTCTAAAGTTCAATATGAAGTTAAAAATAGTAAAACAGGCCAACATGTAGTGCGTGGCTTTACCAACTCTAAAGGATGCCTATACGAGATTCAAAGAGATAAAGGAACAGTTTTAGATATTTACGTCAAAAGCCTTTTTGGCATAGGTATGAAAAAAGTTCAGACATTCACAATGTCGAAAGATCGTATGCTTGTCACGGTAATTAGCCCTAAAATTCTATTGGATTTAAAAACAGTTGATAATAATGGAAGTCAGGGAAGTTATAAGCGTAAAACACATACTATTGAAAAGGGTGAAACTTTATCATCTATTGCGCAGAAATATCAGACCACAGTTCGAGCACTTGAAAAGCTGAATAGAATAAAAGATGCTAATAGAATTAGTATAGGCCAAGTAATTAAGCTACCAGTTAATACACCTGCAACAGGGAATAATATTAGTACGAATAAAAAAACGAGTACTCAACCAATAGAAAAAAGTAAAACAGAAGATAAAAAAGTTGCTACTACGGCAGATACAGGCATTGCTACTACATTTGAAGAATACCAAAGGAAAGCGTTAGAACAACTTAATGAATGGTATGAAGAAGGGAAAAAAGCACTTTCAGAATCGGTAAAAATTGATATTACAGAAGACCGTAGCCAAGAGAGTGGAACACCTAAAACCAATACCAAAAATTTGTGTGAAAATAATCCTCAGTGTATATCAAAAGGTCAAAGTGAATTAATTAGAGAAGTTAATATCAGATTAGCTGGATTTGGAGGTGCATTACCTACAGATGAGTTTACTCCTTTAACTGCGAAATGTATTAAACAGTTTCAAAGAGATTATATGGGGGTGCCAGAAACTGGAAAAATATGTGGCAGTGTTTTAGTTGCTTTAGATAAGTTTTATTATGAATACCCGATTGCTAATTTTATGGCTAAAGCCAGTTGCCCTTGTGGAGAATGTTCAGGCTATGGTATGAATAGAAGAAATACAAAGTCAGGCTTTAATACTGCCAATGAATATCCAGGATTACATAGGTCATTAATATGGATATTAAAATCTTTAAATTTCTATTTAAAAAATGAATTTAAACCTAAAGGCCTTGAAGTGGCTTATATTGAATCTGGTTATAGATGTATAGGTGATAATAAGAAAAAAGGCAGAACCACAGTAAACCATATGGGTTTAGCGCTAGATATACACATCAAAAAAAATGGGAAAAGAACTAAGGCTATAGAAGATGTAGAGTTTATTAGAAAAGAAATTATGACTGTAAAAATGGGAGCAAGTGAAGAAAGGGCTTCTGATAAAATATATTTAGAGCCAACAAAATTTAAGAGTGGAGCAAATGGAGCAACTACTTGGGTTCATTTTGATGTAACAAGATTCTCGAGTATTTACTTTAATGATGAATACTTTAAAAAAGAGATTAAAGATCTAAATGGTAAGCCGATAGTTGAGATTGCTAAATCACTAAATATAAATTCTATTTTTAATTGTGCAGGAATAATTGTAAATACTTCTACTATTTCTAAAATAACAGACCAAACTATTGATGATCTTGTAAAAGAGTTAGGGGACGCAATTGCTAGTGGTGAAGGTAGCTATGAAGCTTGGAATGCGGGAGCTCCTGAAGGGAAAAGGGTCAAATATGGGAAAATGAATGACTTGCCAGGTACAATTACTGGGAAAACTATTGATGAGCTTTTAGAGGCTGCGAAAAAATATAAATGGGATGATAATAGAAGAAGATTTGCAACGGGGAAATATCAAACGATTCCTTCTACTCTAGCGGCAGCTAAAGCAAGACTAAATTTGACTGGTAATGAGTTGTATGATCATGATATGCAAGAAAGAGTCTTTAAGGAACATTTATTAAGAGGTCGTTCATCTATCTATAACCTGATTATTAATGGAAATAAAACTGTAGAACAGGCTATGGTTGATGCTTCTAAAGAGTGGGCTTCAATTGCTTTACCAAAGGGAAAAAAGAATAAATATGGGGTTATTTCTGATGGTAATATTGGTTACCATGAATCTAGAACAAATAAAGCAAATAAACATTCTACTGAGAAAGTTAAAGTTATATTTGAGAAAATACATACTTATCATTCAAATAAATAGGTTTTAAAAATGCAGTTCAAATTAATTTTATTATTTCTTTCTATTTTAGGATTTTCGAGTTGTACATACCCCAAAGAAAATATATTGATAACTTCAGATAATGTCTCAAAATGTTATTTTGAAGGTGGAAATATTGATTTTTGTTCGAAAGATAAGCTTGAGGTTTATAATAAGCATATTAAAGATTTACCTAATTTTTCAAATGATAAAGTGTTATTAATCTTAAATCATAATAGAGATTTAGGTGTAGGTGAAAGTAGAGTTGTTAAGCTGATAGTTATATTAGACCCGTTAGGGAAAAAAGTAATTCCTGTTCCTCAGATGGTAGGTAATTTTGTTGATGGTAAGTTAAGGGAGATTTATAATGAACCTGCTATTATAAAATACAATAAGAAGGGTAATAAAATTTGTTTATCAGGAACTACCTATTTTTTAAAAAATAATAATATTAATATTGAAGATGAATGTTATAATTTTGAAAAAGGTCGTATAAGTAAAATAGAGGATTTGAATTTAAATAATAAAGAATTTTCTAAATTGCCCTATTCATCCGATATTCATTTTAAATGTATAAATAATATTAAATTAAATAAGTGTAATGGGTTAAGATTGATATCTTCGCAAACAATGTTGAATAAGTATAACTTTATTAATCCTCAAGATGGAATGAGTGTGCTCTTGAAAGGAGAAAAAGATTTCTTTTTAATAGTATCTCCGTTTTTTGATGAAGAAGGGGCCAATTTAAGGATTATGAAAGTTAAAGATTTTAACTTAATTTCAGAAAAATATATATATGCAGGAAAGAATGTAGAGATTGATAATAATTTGAATATAAAATATTTTGAAGGAAATAATAAAAAAGAATTCTCATTCTAAGAATAATTGATTTAAAAAGCCGACTTTCATCGGCTTTTCACTTTACCCTTCCAAAACCTCTTCCAGCAATTCCTCACTCGGCGCAAAGTAATACGCACCATCCATTGGAGTCACGAAGTGTAGCAAGCGGTCATGGATCCCATCGCCTGATGTACCAAACATGCGCACTAACATGGCATCAATGATTTTCAGGTCTTTGGTATAAGCAATGAAGAATAGACCTTGGTCACCACGACCATCTCCATAAGGCAGAGAGTGACGTAGAATTTCCATTTCCTCGCCTCCCTCATCTTCAACGACAGTACGAGCGATATGCGCATTGGCAGGTTTTACCTCATCCTCGAGTTCAATCGATTCAAGTTTGGTACGACCCATCACTTGTTCTTGAGCATCGACTTTGAGTTTCTTCCATTTATCCAGGTTATGCGCATAACGCTGTGCAAAAATGAATGAACCGTCTTGGAAAATGCCAGCATCTTCACCCAGTAAAGCCACTTCAGCTCGATCATCCGGGAATTGCGGATTTTCAGTCCCATCAATGAAACCGGTAATATCACGGCCATCAAAGTAACGGAAGCAAACACGCTCATCTAGTACTTCAACCTGATCGCGAATACCTTCAAAGAAAGACTGACTCAAGGCGAAACAGATATCGGCACGCGCACTGGCAATATGGATCAGCACATCTGCCGGTACCACAGGCATATTAAATGAACCTTGAATTGGCTCTAATTGTTTAAAACCAGCAGGTGCCTGTTCATACAATTTTGACCAGAGTTCAGGACCAAAAGCGACAGCCGTTTTAATTTGCGCATTCGGATGTTGGGTAATCAGGCGATCGCGTGTCGTAAATAGCTGTTTTAATCGTTCCTTAAAATCTTCAATACTGAGATCTTTCAGGCGTAAAACAATAAAGCGAGCATGATCTGAAGGTAATGGCAAAATTACAGATTGGGCTGTCATTCATGGCTCCTGTAATAAATTTTCTGTATCCAATCCTGCTATTGTGCCTGAAGCGCTATAGAGTGAATAGTATGCAGTCTGATGTTTAAGCAATTTTTTTGGCTGAAAATATTGGAAAAGTCATATAATTAGATCCTGAATTTGAATGAGTTAAATCTCTATGTCCTATCAAGTCTGGTTTGCTTATATGTTAGCCTGTTGGGTGATCAGTATTTCCCCAGGTGCGGGTGCTATTGCTTCAATGTCGAGCGGACTGAATTATGGCTTTCGACATGGATACTGGAATGCGCTCGGCCTGCAACTCGCCCTATTGGTTCAAATTGCTATTGTGGCTGCCGGGGCAGGGGTATTGTTCGCGACTACACCTTGGGCATTTCTTGCTGTGAAATGGTTTGGGGTTGCTTATTTACTGTATCTGGCCCTTTTGCAGTGGAAAGCACCAGCGCAGTCGATTGAAATTAAACATGAACTCGCACGAAAATCAGCTGGGAAACTCGTCATCCACGGTTTTCTGGTCAATATGAGTAATCCCAAAGCGATTGTATTTTTGCTGGCAGTATTGCCGCAATTTCTGGACTTATCTAAACCGCAATGGATTCAATATGTGATTATGGCCGCGACTATGGTAACGATTGATCTGATCGTGATGGCAGGCTATACCGGTCTGGCTGCCAAGGTTCTGCGTCTTCTGAAATCGCCAAAACAGCAGAAAGTCATGAATCGAACTTTTGCCAGCTTGTTCGCTGGAGCCGCATTTTTATTGAGTCTAGTGCATCAGTAGGAGAACCTCTTCTTACAGGAGAGGGAATTCAACGATCTCTTAAAGAATCATCTGTAAAAATTCATCTTCAGTCATGACCTCCATACCATGCTGTTTAAATAATGCAGCCGTCACGCCATCACCCTGAATTTTATTCCCAGTAAATGAACCATCATAAATCAGCTTGCTGCCGCAAGATGGACTATTGGCTTTGAGGATGGCATGTGTCGCTTGAAATCTTTGGGCAAGATCTAAAGCGGCATAGGCGCCTTTGATAAAGGCATCGGAAACATCTGTACCATTTATATCTATAACATGAGCTTGGTACAGCAGCACCTCTCGACCATCGCCAGATTGAATCTCTGCTGCAGGTCGGGGTATAGGCAAACCACCACTGACTTCAGGGCAAATCGTGACATATTGATCCGGCAATAAATAATCGACCAACTCTTTTACCAGACAGTCGCGACCATCATAACGGACCTTGTGTCCGAGCAAGCAGGCACTGATCAGATAAAATTTGCCTGCCATGCCTTAAGCCAGTTTTTTAAACTTCTGTAGGATAAAAATAGCGGCAAACAGCACTGACATGGTCAGCACAATGGTCAGACCTGTTGACGTATTCAGACCTGCACTTGACCAGAGTCCGACTGTCACACCAATTTGTGCAATCACAAAAGCCCAGATCACCATTTGACGAGGAGAATTTGCCAGTAGGCGAGCCGTCAAAGCTGGAATCACCAGCAATGCACCCATCAAGAGTGAACCGACCGCACGTAATGCCAATACAGTAAACAATGCCAATAACAGCATAAAGATCAGACGTTGCAGTTTTGCATTCACCCCTTCACTGATCGCCATATCAGGATCAATTGCAATTTGGATTTGTGCCTGCCAGCTTTTATATAGAACGGCCGATGCCAAGATAATCACGACGGCAAAAGTAGGAAGATCTGTCCATGAAATGGTGAGTAGATCACCAAACAAATAGCTAAGCAGTTCCGGTCTTAAATTCGGTAAATGCTGAATGAATAACAGCCCTGAACAGAGCAGGGTGGCGGAGCAGAGTGCAAGCAGCGCATCATTTGGCAAGCGTGGGTCATACAGTACCCAAAGTACAGCGACCAATAAGACTGCAATAAAGCTGACACCCATCCAGAGTGGCAGGCTCATCGCACCAGCAATTGCAACACCGAGCAAAGTACCATGTGCCATGGTATCTGCAAAGAAAGACATACGGCGCCACAGCATCAGACAGCCGAGTGGTGCGGTCAGGAACACCAAGAGTGTTCCCATAATCCATGCAGGTAATAGGAGAGATAACCAATCCATCATGGCTTAAGCTTCCGGCTCGGGGTGAATGTGGGGACGTGAATCGTGCTGACAAGGTGTCGCGGAGTCACCATGGGCACAGTGATCATGATGATGCTGGTAGAATACCCGGTTAGTACCGAAGATGGCCTGATATTCTGGATGCTGCTGCACACTTTCTGGCAGGCCGCTACAACAGATATGCTTATTCAGACAAACCACGCGATGCGTGCCTTGCATCACCCATTGCAGGTCATGCGAGACCATTAAAATGGCACAGCCATATTTTTCCGGCAGGCTACGCACATATTCATACAGTTCAGCCTCAGACTGAATATCTAGACCCTGCATCGGTTCATCCAGTACCAGAATATCCGGCTGACGTAATAAGGCGCGAGCCAACAACACACGTTGACGTTCACCGCCGGAAAGCTGTTGTACTTTAGAATTTTCCAGTTTGGCAATGCCGGTATCACGGATGATTTCTGCCGTAATATCCGCAGGGCATTTTTCTAGAGCTAACAGGTCTTTGACACGTAGTGGCAGACTATGTGAAGGATTGAATTTCTGTGGCACATAAGAGAATTTTAGCTTGCGCGCCGTTTTGATTTCACCGGATTTCGGTTTGACGATCCCAAGCATGACCTTTATTAAGGTCGACTTACCGGCACCGTTCGGACCAATCAGCGTAACAATCTCTTTCTCCTGCAAAGAGAAATCAATGGCCTTTAAAATGTCACGATCATCAATATTGACCCAGATCTTGGAAAGCTGGATCAAGGGAGATGCATTCAAGCTTTGTTGCGACACTGCTGACAGATTCCTGAAATTTCGATAATGCTGTGGTGTGCACTAAAATCGTCTGAAGCCGCCAAGGCATCCAGTTGTTCTAATAAACCTTGTGCAGATGCTTCTTTTACGGCTTTACATTCAGTACAAATCAAGAATGCCGCCTGATGACCTTCACGCGGATGGCAGCAGGGAATATAGGCATTAATAGAGGTCAGGCGGTGAATAAAGCCTTTTTCTAATAAAAAGTCGAGTGTACGGTACACCGTTGGTGGGGCAGCGGGGCGGTCGCTGGCATTTTTCATTTGTGCCAGCAGGTCATACGCACCCATCGGGCCGCTTGCATTCAGAATCAGTTCCAGTACCTCTTTGCGTAAAGGAGTGAGGCGTGCGCCACTTGCCGCACAAAGACTCTCTGCTTCGGCCAGACGTTGCGCGACATTTGGATGGTCGTGTACGCCGTGCAATGCATTGTGGTGTTCGTGCGAACATGAACCCATAGTTCACCTCAGGTGCGAAACTGAAAATTAAAAGATTTCAAATCTTAACATGAAGCGCCCAGAGTTTCGATTGGGCATAGGTATTTTTGTAATTTTGTTATATTATAACACTATTAAATTTGTCCTTATATAGCGATTTCTCTTCATGTTCCGTTTCCTTGCCCTGTGTAGCTTGGCTTTGTTCAGTACCCTTAGCTGGTCGCAAAGTCTGGTGGTTTCAACGCAGCCGATTTATCTGATTGCCAAGACCATTACTCAAGGCGTGGAACAGCCGACTTTATTACTGGCCAATCAAAGCGGTCATGATGTCAGCCTCACCCCGGCACACCGTAAAACGATTCAGGATGCCGGCCTGGTGATCTGGTTGGGGCAGGCACATGAAGCACCGTTGGCAAAAGTGTTGAACAATAACAATAAAAGTATCGCGATTTTAGATTCGGGTATTCTGACCACTTTGCCAATGCGTAATCCACGTGGGCAAGCCTTAAAAGATACCGTCGATACCCATGTCTGGCTCGATCCCAACAATGCAGTGCGCATCGGTTTCTTCATTGCAGCCTTACGTTCTCAGCAGCTGCCTGAGCATCGGGAGGTCTATTGGAAAAATGCGCGTGACTTTGCCCAAACCATGTTTTTGACTGCACAGCGTTATAGTTCTACAAGTAAAGCTCAACCTTATTGGTCCTACCATGATGCCTATCAATATCTGGAACGCCCATTGAACCTGAAGTTCATGGGGGCTTTGACTGATGATCCGCATGTCTCACCAACCGTGGCGCAGATCAAGTATCTGCAAGACAGTCGTGTGCAGAGCAAAATGTGTCTACTGGCAGAAGCACATGCTGGTGAAAATCAGTACCGAAAACTGAAACCGATTGTGTTCCAGAGTGTCGATGAAAGTATGAGTGGGGCAGGGGACTTTATCCAGGCCTGGCAGAAATTGGCCGAGCAAACCCGTAAATGTGTGTTAAATGCCCATCAATGATTTAAAAATAATCAAGTTTTGATTAGTTTGCCAGCATTTGATCTGTTGAAAAAAACACGACTAAGGTCGGGAAAAGATTGCATGTTCAGGGGTGTAACTCTATAATGCCTGCGATTAAAAATAATCATCAGCTAAACTTGTCAAGCATGCTTGCTGTGAGTGAATAAATAATGAGCCGAACTAGTCGCTTGATTGACCGACGATTAGCGAAAGCTTTAGTCCTCTTACAAGCATTAATGATTCCTGTTTCAGCCTTGATTGGCTGGGTCGTGAAAGACTCAACCGTAGCCTTGAGTGCCGCTTTGGGGGCGTTCGTCTGCTGGCTTGCGAGTTGTTATTTTTCATGGCAATCATTTCGAGCGGCAGGAGCCCGGGCATCTAAGCAGGTTCTTTCGAACATGTATAAAGGCTTGATGGGCAAGTTTGCAATTGTGATTGTTGGTTTCATTTTAATTTTAAGCAATGTCAAGCCGTTATCCCCGGTTGCGTTGTTTTGTGGTTTTATGCTCGTTCAAGCCATGTCGTGGGTCGCTCCTTTTTGGGTGTCACGTCTACAAAAACGAGTTTAAACACAACAAAAAATTGAAAAGTTTTTTTAGGAGCAGGCGAGATATCAAGCAGCACGCGATATTCGTTTGTTCTATAGTTTTTTGACATTGACCAGGTGTGATTTATGGCTGCTGAAGAACATGCCCTTACTTCGACCGAGTATATCAAGCATCACTTGACCAATATGACCTATGGCAAAATGCCAGACGGTACATGGAAATTGGCCGAGAACGGTGCTGAAGCTCAACAGATGGGGTTCACTGCTATTCACTTGGATTCAATGGGTTGGTCAATCGGCCTTGGTATCATTTTCTGCTTGTTATTCTGGCTCGTAGCGAAAGCTGCAAACTCTGGTGTTCCTACCAAGTTCCAGTCTGCAATCGAAATGATTATCGAGTTTGTTGACTCAAGTGTACGCGATACCTTCCATGGTAAATCGCGTTTGATCGCTCCACTAGCGCTAACCATCTTCGTGTGGATTTTCCTCATGAACTTGATGGACCTTATCCCGGTTGACTGGATTCCTTATGTCGCTCAACACGTGATTGGTGGCCTGTTTGGTATTGATCCACACCACGTATACTTCAAGATCGTTCCATCTACTGACCCTAACATTACCCTTGGTATGTCATTGTCTGTATTTGCACTTATCTTGTTCTACAGCATCCGTGAAAAAGGTGTTGGCGGCTTCGTTGGTGAACTAGCACTTAACCCATTTAACCCAAGTAACCCAGTTGCAAAAGCGATCCTTATTCCAGTGAACTTGATTCTGGAATTGGTAACCTTCCTTGCACGTCCAGTTTCATTGGCTCTACGACTATTCGGTAACATGTATGCGGGTGAGTTAATCTTCATTCTTATCGCGTTATTACCGTTCTGGATCCAGTGGGCGTTATCTGTGCCTTGGGCGATCTTCCACATTCTTGTTATTACGCTACAAGCATTCATTTTCATGATGCTGACTATCGTATACTTGAGCATGGCAAGCGAAAAGCATTAATGGTATTGCCTAACTGTCACGGGATGGTTGGGCACAATTTTTTAACTTAATTTGGTATAAACCTAACCTCTGAGGAATTATCATGGAACTCACTTTAGGTCTAGTTGCAATTGCATCTGCTATCTTGATCGCTTTCGGTGCTTTAGGTACTGCGATTGGTTTTGGTCTTCTAGGCGGCCGTTTCCTTGAAGCTGTAGCTCGTCAACCAGAATTGGCTCCACAACTTCAAACTCGTATGTTCTTAATCGCGGGTCTTCTTGATGCTGTGCCTATGATCGGTGTTGGTATTGGCTTGTTCTTCATCTTCGCTAATCCATTTGTAGGTTAATCAGCTTAATTCCGAAATTCACTATTTGAGGAATTTGCAATGAATATCAACCTCACATTGTTTGGCCAAGCGATTGCGTTTGCGATTTTCGTCGCATTCTGCATGAAGTTTGTATGGCCACCACTAATCAATGCGATTAGTGAACGTCAGCGTAAAATCGCTGATGGCTTAAACGCTGCTGAAAAAGCGAAGGCTGACCTTGCAGATGCGCAAGCACAAGTGAAAGCTGAACTGGACGCGGCAAAAGCACAAGCGGCTCAATTGATCGAACAAGCGAACCGTCGTGCAGCGCAATTGGTCGAAGAAGCTCGTACCCAAGCGTCAGCTGAAGGTGAGCGTATTCGTCAACAAGCTAAAGAAGCTGTTGATACTGAAATCAATGCTGCTCGCGAAGAATTACGTCAACAAGTGGCTGCTCTTGCAGTTGCTGGTGCTGAGAAAATTCTTAGCCAGCAAGTTGACGCAGAAGCTCACAATGCCATGCTGACTCAGCTGGCTGCTAAACTTTAAGAGAGGCGGATTATGGCTGAACTCTTGACGTTGGCACGCCCTTACGCTAAAGCAGCATTTGCTTACGCTTCTGAGCAAGGTGCAACTGACAATTGGTCAACAGCACTTAACTTGCTCAGTGCTGCGGTGCAAGACGAAGCATTTTCAGCTTATCTAAATCGCCCTGAGTTGACACCTGCTGAGCAGGTGGCACTTTTTGCTAAAGTTTTAGGCGAAGACCAAACGCCTGCAGTGTCAAACTTTTTGACTATGCTTGCTGAAAACGCACGTTTGGCTTTGCTTCCTGAAATCGCTGCAGAATATGAACAGCTCAAATCACAGAATAACAATACTGTGGATGTTGTAATTGAATCAGCATTCCCGTTGACTTCTGTACAGGAACAACTTCTTACTCATGCGTTAGAGAAAAAATTCAATGCAGCAGTAAACGTTTCTGTAGAAGTTAACCCGGCATTAATCGCGGGTGTGGTTATTCGTGCAGGCGACCAAGTGATAGATGATTCTGCGCTTAATAAGCTTGAAAAAATGCGTACTCGTCTTCTAGCTTAATTGCATATCAGAAGACTGAACTTTAAAAAGATTGAGGTATAGCGCAATGCAACAACTGAATCCATCCGAGATCAGTGCGCTCATTAAACAGCGTATCGGCGATCTGGACACCAGCGCGACCGCTAAAAACGAAGGTACCATTGTTATGGTATCCGACGGTATTGTGCGCATTCACGGCCTTGCTGATGCAATGTACGGTGAAATGATCGAATTCGACGGCGGCTTATACGGTATGGCACTGAACCTAGAACAGGATTCAGTGGGCGTCGTTGTTTTAGGTAACTACTTAAACCTTCAAGAAGGTCAAAAAGCTCGTTGTACAGGTCGTGTATTAGAAGTTCCGGTTGGTCCTGAACTTCTTGGTCGTGTCGTAGACGCTTTGGGTAACCCGATTGATGGTAAAGGCCCTATTGATGCAAAACTTTCTGATGCTGTTGAAAAAGTAGCACCAGGCGTAATTTGGCGTCAATCAGTGGATCAACCTGTACAAACTGGTTATAAATCAGTAGATACAATGATCCCAGTAGGCCGTGGTCAACGTGAGTTGATCATTGGTGACCGTCAGACTGGTAAAACAGCTATGGCGATCGACGCGATCATCGCTCAGAAAAACTCTGGCATTAAATGTATCTACGTTGCAGTTGGTCAAAAACAATCAACTATTGCAAACGTAGTACGTAAGCTGGAAGAAACTGGCGCTATGGCGTATACAACTGTTGTAGCAGCAGCTGCAGCCGATCCAGCAGCAATGCTGTTCTTGGCTCCATACTCTGGCTGTACAATGGGTGAATACTTCCGTGACCGCGGTGAAGACGCTCTGATCATCTATGATGACTTGTCTAAACAAGCTGTTGCTTACCGTCAAATTTCATTGCTTCTTCGTCGTCCACCAGGTCGTGAAGCTTATCCAGGTGACGTGTTCTATCTACATTCACGTCTACTTGAACGTGCTTCTCGTGTATCTGCTGACTACGTTGAGAAATTCACTAACGGTGAAGTTAAAGGCCAAACTGGTTCATTAACTGCATTGCCGATTATTGAAACTCAAGCAGGTGACGTATCTGCATTCGTACCAACCAACGTAATTTCGATTACTGACGGTCAGATCTTCCTTGAAACATCATTGTTCAACGCGGGTATCCGTCCTGCTGTGAACGCGGGTATCTCTGTATCTCGTGTTGGTGGTTCTGCGCAGACTAAAGTCATCAAGAAATTGTCTGGTGGTATCCGTACTGCACTTGCACAGTACCGTGAATTGGCAGCGTTTGCTCAGTTCGCTTCTGACCTTGACGAAGCAACTCGTAAACAGCTTGAACACGGTCAACGCGTAACTGAGCTTATGAAGCAAAAACAATATGCTCCATACTCAATCGCTGACCAAGCTGTATCAGTTTATGCATCTAACGAAGGCTACATGGCTGACGTAGAAGTGAAGAAAATCGTAGACTTTGACGCTGCGTTAATTGCTTACTTCCGTTCAGAACACGCTGCGTTAATGCAAAAAATTGACGAGACTGGTGCTTGGGATAAAGATATCGAAGCTGAATTCAAAGCTGGTATTGAAAAATTCAAAGCGACTCAAACTTACTAATTTAGCAACTTGCTAGATTGGTGTTGGTTTGGTTCACGGAATCAACCTTCGAGGGCTCGTAAGGGCCTTCGAATACTAGGTTAAGCGTATGGCAAATTTAAAAGAAATTCGCGCCAAAGTAGCTAGTATCAAAAGCACGCAGAAAATTACTCGCGCGATGCAGATGGTAGCAGCTTCTAAGATGCGTCGTGCGCAAGAGCGCATGGCACAAGGCCGTCCGTATGCCGAAAATATGCACCGTGTAATTGCTCATTTGGTACAAGCGAATCCTGAATATAAACACCGTTATATGGTTGAACGTCCTGTTAAGCGCGTTGGCTATATCATTGTGTCTTCAGATCGTGGCCTTGCTGGTGGTTTGAACATTAACCTGTTCAAGAAAGTGGTAAAACACGTTCAACAGCAACAAGAGCAGTCAATTGAAGTTCAATTTGCTTTGATTGGTCAAAAAGCGGTTTCGTTTTTTAAAAACTACGGCGGTAAAGTGCTTGGTGCGACCACTCAAGTGGGCGACACTCCAAGTCTTGAACAGTTATCTGGTTCTGTACAGGTGATGTTAGACGCTTATGATAAAGGCGAATTAGATCGTATTTATCTGGTTTCTAACGGCTTTGTCAACGCCATGACTCAAAACCAAAAGATCGAACAGCTTGTTCCTTTGGCAGCTGCTGAAGAAGACAAGACGCTTAACCGTCAATACGGTTGGGATTACATCTACGAGCCTGAAGCTGAAGAGCTTTTAAATGGCTTGTTGGTTCGTTACATCGAGTCTGTGGTGTATCAAGGTGTGATCGAAAACATCGCGTGTGAGCAGTCTGCTCGTATGGTTGCAATGAAAGCTGCAACTGATAACGCGGGTGAATTGATCAAGAACCTGCAACTTATTTATAACAAGCTGCGTCAAGCCGCGATTACTCAGGAAATTTCTGAGATCGTTGGTGGTGCCGCTGCCGTTTAACATATATTAGTTTGAATTGAGGAGACAGCAATGAGTAGCGGTCGTATCATTCAGATCATCGGCGCGGTTATCGACGTCGAGTTTGAACGTAACAGCGTTCCTAAGATCTATGACGCTCTCCAAGTTGACGGTACTGAAACTACATTAGAAGTTCAGCAACAACTTGGTGATGGCGTAGTTCGTACTATTGCAATGGGTTCTACTGAAGGCCTTAAGCGTGGTTTGAACGTAACTAACACTAACGCTCCGATCTCTGTACCAGTAGGTACAGCGACTCTTGGCCGTATCATGGACGTTCTTGGTCGCCCGATCGACGAAGCTGGTCCTGTTGCGACTGAAGAGCGTTTACCAATTCACCGTCAAGCGCCTTCTTATGCAGAACAAGCGGCTTCTACTGACCTTCTAGAAACTGGTATTAAAGTCATCGACTTACTATGCCCGTTCGCGAAAGGTGGTAAAGTTGGTCTGTTCGGTGGTGCCGGTGTTGGTAAAACTGTAAACATGATGGAGTTGATCAACAACATCGCGAAAGCGCACTCAGGTTTATCTGTGTTTGCTGGTGTTGGTGAACGTACTCGTGAAGGTAATGACTTCTATCACGAAATGAAAGACTCTAACGTTCTTGACAAAGTAGCAATGGTCTACGGTCAGATGAACGAGCCACCAGGTAACCGTTTACGCGTAGCGTTGACTGGTTTGACTATGGCTGAGTACTTCCGTGATCAAAAAGACGAAAACGGTAAAGGCCGTGACGTACTATTGTTCGTCGACAACATCTATCGTTATACACTAGCGGGTACTGAAGTATCAGCACTTCTAGGCCGTATGCCATCTGCAGTAGGTTACCAACCGACTCTTGCAGAAGAGATGGGTGTTCTTCAAGAACGTATTACATCTACTAAGTCTGGTTCTATTACGTCAATCCAAGCGGTATACGTACCTGCCGATGACTTAACAGATCCATCGCCTGCAACTACGTTCGCTCACTTGGACGCAACTGTTGTATTGAGCCGTGACATCGCTTCTCAAGGTATTTACCCTGCGATTGATCCACTTGACTCTACTTCACGTCAGCTAGATCCACTTGTAGTTGGTACTGAGCATTACGAAATCGCTCGTTCAGTTCAAAACGTTCTTCAACGTTATAAAGAATTGAAAGACATTATCGCAATTCTTGGTATGGACGAATTGTCAGAAGAAGACAAACTTACTGTATACCGTGCACGTAAGATCCAACGTTTCTTCTCTCAACCGTTCCACGTAGCTGAAGTGTTTACTGGTGCTCCTGGTAAACTTGTACCGCTTAAAGAAACGATTCGTGGCTTTAAAGGTCTTCTAGCTGGTGAATACGATCACATCCCAGAACAAGCGTTCTACATGGTTGGTGGTATTGACGAAGTGATTGCTAAAGCTGAGAAACTTTAATTAGTTCCCTAATTTAGGAGATTCTCATGGCGACTATGCAATGTGACGTTGTAAGTGTTCAAGAGTCTTTGTACTCAGGCACTGTAACTATGCTAATTGCTAAAGGTGCTGGCGGTGAGTTAGGTATTATGCCTGGTCACGCTCCGCTGGTAACTTTGCTCCAACCTGGCGCGATCCGCGTTATTTTGGAAAACGGTACAGAAGAATTAATCTATGTATCTGGTGGTGTTCTAGAAGTTCAACCGCATGTTGTTACGGTTCTTGCTGATACAGCAGTCCGTGCAGAAAACTTGGATGAAGCTGCAATTATTGAAGCGCGTAAACACGCTGAACAATTGCTAGCAAATCAAAAGAGCGATTTGGACTCTGCTGCTGCTTTGGCTGCTCTTGCAGAAACTGCTGCTCAGCTGGAAACGATCCGCAAAATCAAAAACCGTGCAATGTAATTGCTGGTTTAAGATTGAAAAAACCACCCGAAAGGGTGGTTTTTTTATATAAAAACTATTTTGAAAAAAGTTACCAGATTTTAGCCTTATGAATAATTATTTTAAGAAAACTATATAGCTCTAATTTGTACCACTCGATATAACTTTTACCTGCGCTGCGTAATCTTTTGAACCAATCTGTAAGCAAAGTCATAGTCAGAAAAAAACAATGCTAAGTTGATATGGCGTCTTTAAGTTTTTCAGATTTATTCAATAAAAAGTTTCACGGTTCTACTACCTCTGTCACGACGCAAATCACGTTGTTATCCATTTATAAAAATTGAATTGGCCAAGCAGGGATCTAATTATGAGTTATCAATCCATTAACCCCTTTAACAACCAGAAATTAAAAGATTATCCGTCACACACTGATCAAGATATCCAAAATGCCTTGGATACCGCAGAAAAAATCCTGAAGTCGGATTGGACTCAACAAGTAGATACCCGGATTGAGGTACTTAGCAAACTGGCAAACAATATGCGGGAACGCAAGTCAGAACTGGCTAAAATCATGACACTGGATATGGGTAAGCTGATCAAGCAGAGTGAAGGTGAGATCGAAAGCTGTGCCAAAATTGCTGAGTATTATGCAGATCATGCCAAAGAGTTTTTAGCGCCAGTTTCTTATGAAACGGAACTAGGAGAAGCATGGGTAGAGCATCATCCCTT
This sequence comes from Acinetobacter sp. YH12046, assembly GCF_013419905.1. Taxonomy (NCBI): domain Bacteria; kingdom Pseudomonadati; phylum Pseudomonadota; class Gammaproteobacteria; order Moraxellales; family Moraxellaceae; genus Acinetobacter; species Acinetobacter sp. YH12046. The sequence continues at coordinate 12,765 of NZ_VOZF01000011.1, read as the reverse complement.
AGGCATCATCATGGCAGTAGAACCCTGGAACTTTCCTTTTTATCAGTTGATGCGTGTCTTTGCCCCAAACTGCGCGATTGGCAACCCTGTGGTAGCCAAGCATGCCAGCATCGTTCCGCAATGTGCTGAAGCCTTTGAACAATTGATTCTGGATGCAGGCGCACCGAAAGGTGTGTGGACTAACTTGTTTATCAGTAGCGATCAGGTCGCAGATATTATCGCAGATCCGCGTGTACAAGGCGTTGCTCTCACGGGATCAGAAGGCGCAGGGCGTGCAGTAGCGGGGCAGGCCGGTAAACATGTCACCAAATCGACACTAGAATTGGGCGGTAATGATGTATTCATTATGCTGGATGATGCTGATCTGGAAAAAGCGATCAAAATCGGCTGTCAGGCACGCGTTAATAACACGGGGCAGGTTTGTACAGCAGCTAAACGTTTTATCCTGCATGAGAAAATTGCGGAACAATTTAAATCGGGCATGATCAAGGTCTTTGAAGGCTTAAAAATTGGTGATCCGTTGGATTCTGAAACTACACTTGGCCCACTGTCTTCGGCAGATGCGTTGGAAAAACTGACCAAGCAGGTTGATAAGGCAGTAGAGAATGGCGCGAAAGTCGTGACTGGTGGTAAGCCTTATGAGCATGAAGGTAATTTCTATCAGCCAACTATTCTGGAAAATATCAGCCGTGATAATCCGGCCTGGTATGAAGAATTCTTTGGTCCTGTGGCACAGATCTATGTCGCAAAAGATGAAGATGAAATTGTATCGATTGCCAATGATTCTAATTATGGTCTCGGAGGCGTGATTCATTCACAAAATATTGAGCGGGCGAAAAAGCTGGCTTCACGTGTAGAAACTGGCATGATCTGGATCAACTGGTATACCGATACTGCGCCAGAGCTGCCATTTGGCGGGATCAAAAATTCAGGTTATGGTCATGAACTTTCAATTGATGGTTTCAAAGAATTTGTGCAGAAACGTCTGGTTGTCGTAAAAAGCCCAAAAAATAAGCCCAACACCAAACTAGAAAGCCACTGCTGAAGTGGCTTTCTTTTAATTAGTATTGATTAAATTCCTTTCGAATATGACTAATTATCACCTTATTATAAAGATACGGGCTTAAGAAGATGTAGTCTAAAATTTGAAGCTATCTTATTTGGATAAAAATATTATATCTGCTGATAGTGAATTTAATTAAATCATTATTATTCTTATATTTATGTGTAAATAAAAATATTTGTTTGGAGATAGTCGAGCATAATTTAAAAATAACAGCCAAAAAAATTTTAAGAATTTTTAAAGAATAGCGGAGAAATACAATTCTATAGTTGTTGCAGTTTTTCTATTGTCTATAATTAAGGAGATTATTCAAAAATAATCTGAAATTATAATAATAGAAGAGAGAATTAATATGCCAACAACAATGAAAGCAGCGGTCGTAACTGCATTTAACCAACCCTTAGAAATCCAAGAACTCAACATCCCTCAAGTTCGTCCAGGCAAAGTCCTGGTCAAGATCATTGCCACAGGTGTTTGTCATACCGATCTGCATGCCATGCATGGCGACTGGCCGGTGCAACCGAGCTTACCTTTTATTCCCGGGCATGAGGGAGTAGGAGAAGTGATTGAAATAGGTGAAGGCATTGACCATTTAAAAATAGGAGATATTGTCGGTATTCCATGGCTGTATTCGGCGTGTGGTCATTGTGAACATTGTTATGCGGGCTGGGAAACCCTGTGTAGAAAACAGCAAAATTCGGGGTATTCGGTCAACGGCAGCTTTGCTGAATATTGTCTGGCCGATGGAGATTATGTAGGAGTAATTCCGGAGGGAGTAGACTTACTTGAAATTGCACCTATTCTCTGTGCAGGCGTCACTGTCTATAAAGGTCTGAAAATGGCTGATGCCAAAACAGGAGACTGGATGGCAATTTCGGGCATTGGCGGTCTGGGTCATATTGCTGTTCAATATGCCAAAACCATGGGATTTAATGTTATTGCCATAGATGTGGATGACTCAAAACTGGAACTGGCCAAAAATCTGGGTGCTGATGTGGGCATAAATGCACTGAAATCCGATGTAAAAGAAGAAGTGATGAAAGCCACTGGAGAAGGTTGTCATGGGGTATTGGTAACAGCAGTCTCTCCCAAAGCTTTTGAACAGGCAGTCTCGATCGTGCGTCGGGGGGGAACTATGGTGCTAAATGGTTTACCACCAGGCAAGTTTGACTTGTCGATTTTTGATATGGTACTTGACGGCATTACGGTGCGCGGCTCGATAGTGGGTACACGACTGGATCTCAAGGAAGCATTGGATATTGCTGCCCGGGGTAAGGTTAAGGCACATATTAATGTTGAGCCGCTGCAAAATATCAATGATATTTTTCAGCGTATGGAACAAGGGAAAATTGATGGCCGGATCGTGATCGATATGCGACTTTAATTCCTCATTGAGGGAAAATAAAAGCCAATCTGGTTCTTGCCGGATTGGTTTTTTGATGAAAGGGATTGAATGAGTTTTAACCTTGTTTCTGCTCGGGATTCTGGATCAGCAAGCCGGCCAGTTTGATCATTTCGGCTTGAACATTGACCATCTGCGATTCAATCTTTTTCAAGTCCACTTGGCTAAAATCCACCTGACCATTCAAGAGGGGAGAAGCCAGCACTTGCTGGTTTGCAGACATCATATTATTACGAATCTGGTCAATTTCCTGACTTTTTAAGTTCAGGTTACCCAGCACCTGATTAAAACTGCTGAGTTGCTGTTGAAGCTGGGTCGCAGTGGATTGCAGCTGCTGGGTATCTTTGGCTTCGACCGCCGTTTGCAGTTCGGTCTGGGTCTGTTTTAACTGTTCCACATAACTGCCGGCCTTGAGCTGCAAGTCGGCGACATCCCGAACCATATAAAACATATTGCCAGATTTAAGTTCAGTTGGTGTTGCCGAGCCTTGTTGCTGAGAGGTTGGTTCCAGATCTGACGTTGTTGTATCTGCCTGTTCAGTGGGTGTTTCGACAGCCTGTTCGCAGCCCATCAGTAAAATTCCCGAGCTAAATAATGCGAAAGGAAGGACAGCATTGGCAAGAATTTTGGACATGGAATCAGGGTCTCGATACAGGTGATAGAATTTGGATAGTATTTAATATAAGGACAAATTATGGAGATAAAAAAGATTGTTGCAAACTCATAACAATTCTTCTGGATTTTAAATAATTAGCCAGACAGAAGTGAGAAAAATCTAATAAAAATGAATAAGTAAATATTTTATTTTAAGCGGGGCGGCTCGTTTGGCCGGCGATTAACTTGAAGACTTTATTGTGTGGAATTTCATTCGACTATTATTTTCCTGCGTCCTAAGCAATTGCTGATTGTGCACGGATTGGTTGAGTCTTTACAAATGTAGGTGAATATCAACTTAGTGAAATAAGAGTTTTAAATAGAAATAAGTACCCATTATGAAAACAGATACTTATTTTAATCTTAATGCTTATTGGGAGAGCAGAGCGTTATTTTGCCAGTTCTGCATTCACCGCATCTACAATGCGTGGATCATCTGCAGTAATGTCTGGTGCAAAACGTGCCACCACTTCGCCATTTTTATTGATCAGGAATTTTTCAAAGTTCCAGAGCACTTCCGGTGGCTGGTTAGGGGTCAGGCCATAATCGACCAGATCTTTCCACCAAGGACCTTCGCCAATACGTTCCGGTACAGCCTGTGTAAGAGTGGTATATAAAGGATGCTTGTCTTCGCCCGCCACAGAAATTTTTGCGAATAACGGAAAGTCGACTTTATAATTCACCGAACAGAATTCCTGAATCTCGGCTTCACTGCCTGGTTCCTGCTCCAGAAAGTTGTTGGCAGGAAAGCCCAGAATTTCCAGACCTTCAGCTTTTTTATCATCATACAGTTTTTGTAAGCCTTCATATTGCGGCGTCAGGCCACATTTAGAAGCGACGTTGACCACCAGCAAAACCTTACCCTGGTACTGGTTTAAAGTGGTTTCTGTTCCGTCAATGGTTTTGACTGGAATGTCATATACAGAGCGAGTCATTAGATTTCCTGTTTATTGCGACTGAATCGGTATTTGTTTTAACGGGTATTCAGATTTAGTACAAGTACAAACAGGTGAGCTGATTTACTCAAGGCAGTAAAATTGCTGCAATATTATGTGAAAAATCTATTATGCTAGGGTGCGAATAGGAATAGCTTAATACAAGACCAGCGACTCATGGACGACAGTATGATACAACAACAAAAAGCAGCCTGGTGGGCCATGGCCTTACCACTGGCCGCAGTTTTGATTTGGTCTCTGAATATGACGGTTACCCGTTATGTGGCGGATTATATTTCTCCCTTAAGTATCAGTTTTTATCGCTGGGTTCTGGCTCTGCTGATTTTAACGCCGTTAATGTGGCCCAAGGTTCGCAAAGCCTGGCCGGAAATTCGACCGCATCTGGGGCATCTGGCTGTCTTAAGTGCATTGGGCATGGTGTTGTATCAAGGCCTGGCTTATACCTCAGCACATTATACCAGTGCCACCAATATGGGCCTGATCAATGCCTTTATTCCAATTTTTACTATTATTGTCGGAATCTTTGTTTTACATGTTCGTCCCACTTTAATGGCGGTGATTGGTAGTATTTTGTCTTTTATTGGTCTGATGTATGTGATGGGGCAGGGGCAATGGGCACATTTACTGGATGCAGGAGATCATTATATTGGTGATCTGCTGATGCTGATTGCGGTATTTTTCTATGCCTGTTATGGCGTTTTGCTCAAAAAATGGCAGATCCAGATTCCGCTATTGGTTAGTCTGTATATGCAGATTTTTTTGGCCGTTCTCTATCACATTCCTTTAGTGTTGTACTCAGGTCTGGATGCTATTAATAGTAATAACGCAGCAAGTATTATTTATGCCGGAATTTTTCCTTCTATTGCTGCCCCATTCTTATGGATGATGGCTGTACAACAACTTGGTCCAAACCGCAGCAGTATTTTTATGAATTTGATGCCGGTCTTTACGGCGTTAATCGCTTATTTATGGTTATCTGAAGCCTGGACAATCTACCATAGCATTGGTGGTGCCATTATTCTAGTAGGTATTTTATTGGCGCAATACCCTGCTAAACCCAAGGTTTAAGCGATCAAATAAAGAGTTAAAGTTTTATTTGTTTAATATTTGAATAAATGATTACATTATTTTTACAGTATTATTCCTTAAATTTAGTGATTATGGATATAAAAATAAATTATTAAAAATTAACTTCATTTTAAAACTGAAACAAAAATAGCAAGATATTTTGAATTTTGATTAAATTTTAAATATTTTTAATAGAAAAAATGTATTAATAAATTGTTTTATTATATTTGCTGTTGTGACGGATTTCTCGCATAATGCCCGCATCGAGAATGATGAATCAGAAAAAACCTAGATTTATCAAACTCCCAGAGATTTACAGACCCTCTGGATGTGATAATACACATCCTTTTTTATGCTCAACCATCCCTATATGGTTGAGCTTTTTTTTTGTCTTAAAACTTTAGTCGGCTTGAAAAGAAAAATGACTGAGCAAAGGCTCAGTCACGAATAATTTCACCTGTTACAGCATCAATAATCCGGCTTGGTTTCTGGCTCAGTCCCAGATCGCCATTCAGATAATTTAGGTCCTGACCAAAATAACGCATGGCATCTTGCAGGGAACGTGCAGGTTCTAAGCCGGCAGGATTGGCACTGGTTGAAACAATAAAACCGCCAAAAGCCTGACACAAGGCTACACAAAGAGGATGAGTGGTCACGCGCACTGCCACTTTAGGGTGTTTGCCTTTAATCCAGCCTGGAATATCGTCATTGGCAGGGAGTAACCAGGTGGTTGCCCGGTCTGTAGGTCGATCATTACTCCAAGACTCAATTACTTTTTCACGCATTTCTTCACTTAGATCCTGAAGTAAATGTTCCACTTGTGAAATATGAGCTGCGAGTAAAATCACGCCTTTTTCAATCGGGCGCTGTTTTAAGGTTAAAATCTGGTGAAATGCCTGTTCATTATAGGGGTCGCAACCTAAACCCCAAACAGCCTCTGTAGGGTATGCCAAGACCTGTCCAGCTTTGAGACATTCAGCTGCTTCGGCAACAGAGGTGGTGATCATGTGTATACCTTATCAAAACAAGAAGTGTCTATTGTGAACCTTATTTATGTGGACGACAACGTAGATACATGCCGGCTTGCTGGGTGCAAAAGCCAAGTAGCTCCAGTTCCATCAATTGACTGGTCAGAGAAGAGACATCCTGTTGCAGATGATGACTGAGATGATCCAGATCCTGTCCGACCCAGTCTAACTGGTTATAAAGTCTGAGCAGATGAGGCGGTATGTGTGCAGGAAGTTCATCCGCCATGTCATGTTGTACTTCATTTTGTAAGGCTTGCCATTGGGTCGCCAAAGCCAGTTCTTCAATCACCTGTTGCGGGTGATCAATTAGAATCGCGCCTTCACGAATCAGCTGATGGCAACCCTTATTATATTCGCTATAAATATGTCCCGGAATGGCAAATACGGTTTTGCCTTGTTCGGCAGCCAGTTTGGCCGTAATTAGAGAGCCGCTTTTTAAGGTCGCTTCAGCCACAATGACTCCGAGACTTAAACCGCTGACAATCCGGTTACGCCGTGGAAAGTGATGCTGCAAGGGTGGAGTCTCTGGCAGAAACTCGGTAATGACCGCACCACCATGCGCAATAATCTCCTGGCGCAATTGTGCATGTTGAGAAGGGTAGGTCTGATCCAGTCCAGTCCCCATCACTGCAATGGTGCCCTGATATTTTAATCCTGCCCGATGTGCTGCTTCATCTATGCCTTGTGCTAATCCACTATTAATATAGAAACCCTGTTCACTCAAATAAAAGGAAAAATCATAAGCTACTTGCCGGCCGTGAGGACTCGGCTTGCGACTTCCTACAACCGCAATTTGAGCCTGAAGCAATGTATCCGGCTGACCTTGACCAAAAATAATTGGTGGTTTGTCTACATAGTGGCTGAGTTGCTGCGGATAGTGCAGATCATGATAGAGCAGGATGAAATCACTATCTCGTTGAACTTTTTCCAGACAGCGCTGAAATTTCTGTTGTGATTCTGGAAGCGAGAAGTCTTTCAAGCGTTGGATATGATTGGCATGAATGCCAAGCGCCTGCCAGGTGGGCACCTGATCAGGCTGTAGGGCTGTGGTCAGACTTGAATAATGCTGACTGATTTTATAGAAGCTCGAAAGAGAATGCTGAACCAGATACCATAACGTCAGTGTTTCCAGTTGCACGCGTGATAACGAGTTCAGCATATCGAGACCTATATGTGTGTCTTCTTATTCTTTCAGTTGTAAAGTTAGATCAATCTATTATTCATCTAACAATGGCGCTTGAATATTGGCACGCACCTTGATAGGTAACTCACTTTCCAGCACATAAGCATAGCTCAGTTGGTCAAAAGTTTTAAAGACCATCAGATTGCCAATGCGCTCACCTGGAAGCTGTACGCGCTCTTTGGTTTTCGGATCAGTCACCACTTCACCTTTCTGGTTTACGCTGAAGACATGACCAGTCTGAACCCCATGTGCTGTACCACGGTCAATCGTTACGACACTATGACGCGCAGCAGTACCAATTGAACCCAGTACACGCACAATCTGACCACCAGCAACCGTATTTTCTGCATTCACTGGATAGAACAGGGTAGGTAACATCGGATCGTATTCAGGCAATACACGGTCACCGCGACGCACTTCGGCATTATAGCTATCTGTCAATTCCAGCGTGGTGACATCACCTTCGCCACGTACTGCGATTCCGGAAGCAACCTGTTGCAACTCTAGAGCAGCCGTGTATTTCTTGCCATTGGCATCGGTAAAGACATAAGGGTCTGCTTCACGATATACCGCATAACGCTGGCCAACCACCAGACCATTCCCGCGTGCATAGACCTTCTGGCCTTTACCTGCCAATACGCGCTGGTCTGCAGTGCCGAGAATGTAAGGCGTACCCTGAACTGAATCTGCTGCCACAATGGTATAGCGTTCCAGCCATTGCTGGATATGCGCCAGTGGAATCACTGGAATCGTATTATTTAAAGATTCAACGCGAACCTGTGGTTGTAATGAAGTACTACCGATATAACGACTGATGATACCTTCACAGCCATCACCTTCGTCTTTACCAATAATTGGACGGCCCTGATAGTCACACATCAACAGGCGGTCACCCGGGAAAATCCAATGTGGATTTTTCACGTGCTTGTTACTGGCCCAGATTTCTGGCCAACGCACCGGATTTTTTAAGAAACGTTTTGAAATATCCCACAATGTATCGCCTTTTTTGACCACGTAGACATTGGGTGCACTGGCTTTTAAAGCAGGTGGATTGACGTTACGGGCAGGAGCTGCCTCGGCTGAATACATTGTCCCCATACTCACTCCGACACAAACTGCCAGTGCGAGCATTTGATTTTTTAACCCCAAGGCACTAAAAAATGGCATGCCCTTCAAAACCTTTTTCATTATCATAATTCCTAAAATTATGTGCGTAGTTGCGTTATAATAACGATCTTACACACATTTTTTTGATGAAGCATTCCCTTCATTTGGTTTTTTGATCAATGGCATAATTGAGGACGCAGTATGGCCTTATTACCTATTTTAAGTTTCCCGGATCCCCGTCTTCGTACCATTGCACAACCAGTCGAAGAAGTTACTGATGAAATTCGTCAGCTCGCTGCAGATATGTTTGAAACCATGTATGAAGCGCCAGGCATCGGACTCGCCGCGACCCAAGTCGATCGTCATATTCAGCTGATTGTGATGGACCTGTCTGAAAACAAAGATCAACCCATGGTGTTCATTAACCCCAAAATCACACCATTGACTGAAGAAACACAGCCTTATGAAGAGGGCTGTCTATCAGTTCCTCAAATATACGATAAAGTTGAGCGTCCGTCACGCGTAAAAATCGAGGCAATTGGTCTGGATGGTCAACCCTTTGAACAAGAGGCTGATGGACTTCTCGCTGTGTGCATCCAACATGAAATGGATCACTTAAATGGTAAACTTTTTGTGGATTATCTGTCGCCATTGAAACGTCAGCGTGCCCGTGAAAAAGTAGAAAAACTGGTTCGCCAGCGCAATAAAGAAAAAGTTGCAGTTAAACGCTAGGACTCTTTTCCCAAGCAATTTTTATGCTTCAACAAGCCCAATTTCGATTGGGCTTTGTTATACTTAGCCCAGACAAATTCAAGGGTTTGCCTATGGTCCTGCGGGGAGGTCTGCTACTTTCCTTTGTGGCGGTATTTCTACAGATTGCTGTGTTCTTACAGCCTTTGCTGCCGAAGCAATATCAGGTTGCTCCGGTCTGTGAAACCATCACGCGCGCCCTTTTAGTTTCTTCTCATGTTCATTCTGAACATTCTGCCCATCATCACCTTGATCAGCATCCTATTTCCTCAGACTCCATGGCGCATGAACACGATGCCAGTCATCAGTGTCAGTACTGTACTGTCTATGGCAACCTGGTTTTGCCGCCTGAGCTTGAAGTGAAAGAAGTCCTGGATCGAATTCAGGTCAGACTATTGGCTTTTGAACAAGCCTTTAAGCATGTCTGGTTTATCCTTCAACGACTCTTTTTAATCCCGCAGGGACGGGCACCGCCACTGTTTGCATAAATCCACGTTGTTTTGCCTGGGTCTTTACTGACTTAGGCCGTGTTCAATTTATGTATTCAGTGAGATAGAAAATGGCTCAGCCTAAATTTTCTTTACAGCCCCTTGCGGCTGCGATTTGTGTTGCTTGTTATTCTTCGATGGTGTTGGCAAATGAAGCCATGCCAGTACAAACCATGGCACCGATTGTGGTGACTTCAACTGCCGGTAATGATGCCAATGGTCTGATTGTTCGTGCTGATCCAAAACAGCCGATTCAGCCAGTGCCAGCAACTGATGGCGCAGATTATCTGCAAAGTATTGTAGGTTTTAGTTCGGTCAATAGCGGAGCAGGTACCAATGGCGATGTGACCTTTCGTGGTATGTTCGGTTCACGCATTAAAATCCTGACTGATGGCACTGAAAACCTCGGTGCCTGCCCAAGCCGGATGGATTCGCCCACTTCATATATTTCTCCAGAAAGTTATGATCGTATTTCAGTGATTAAAGGCCCGCAAACGGTTCAATATGCCAATACCGGTTCGGCAGCAACCGTCATTTTTGAACGTACACCTGAACAGTTTGGGGAAGATCAACATTATCGCGGTCAGGCCAGTGTACTAATGGGATCTTTTGGCCGTCTGGACCAGAATATTGAAGCAGCTGCTGGTGATGAAAAGAAATATATCCGCCTGAATACCAGCCGCTCTGTTTCAGACAGTTATAAAGATGGTAATGGCACGACTGTTCCTTCCGATTGGGAGCGCTGGAATGCCGACATTGCATTAGGCTGGACACCGGATAGCGATACCTGGGTAGAGTTGACCGGGGGCAAGGCGGATGGTGAAGCTGTGTATGCCGGCCGTGCAATGGATGGCTCCAAGTTTGCCCGTGAAAGTCTGGGTTTGCGTGTTGAAAAGAGAAATGTCAGCGATGTGATCAAGAAAATTGAAGCACAGGTAAACTACAATTTTAATGACCATGTCATGGATAACTATAGTCTGCGCGAGTTCAAGCCTGGCGGTATGATGAGTATGCCTATGGCCACCAATGTAGCGCGTAAGACATTGAATGCGCGTATGGCCGTGACCAGTGAATGGGATAAATTACAGCTGATTACAGGTATCGACAGCCAGAATAATCAGCATAGCAAACGTAACGGAAATCTGATGACAGCGTATCAGAATAAGCCACGTATTAAAGATATGGAGTTCCAGTCGATCGGTGGTTTCGGTGAGCTCAGTTATGAGGTCAGTGATAATCATAAGTTGGTGAGTGGCCTGCGTCTGGATCAGGTCAAAGTAGAAGCAGTGGAGTCAAACCAGGAGCGTAAAAAAACTTTACCAAGCGCTTTTTTGCGTTTTGAGAATCAGCATCCAGACCATGATGATGGCAAGACTTATATGGGTATTGGCTATGTCGAACGTATGCCGGATTACTGGGAGCTGTTCAGTCCAAAATCAGGCAATGGTCATCCAAATACCTTTAAGAACATTGATACTGAAAAAACTTTACAGCTGGATATTGGCTACCAGCATGAACATGGTAATTTCAGTTCATGGGCATCGGCATATGCAGGTGTGATCAATGATTACATCCTCACGACTTACTTGCCAACAGGTAATATGGGAATGTTAGAAGCACATAGCCGAAATGTAGATGCAACAGTGGCAGGTGCAGAAGTCGGAATCGGATATCAGTTTACTGATGCGATTCAGGCTGATCTGAGTGCGATGTATGCTTGGGGTAAAAATACCAGTGACAATACGCCGTTGCCACAGATTTCACCTTTGGAAGCTCGGGTAAATTTACGTTATATCCAGGATAACTATACTTTGGGTGCCTACTGGCGCCTGGTCGATGGTCAGAACCGAATTAGTGAGCGTGAAGGCAATATTGTCGGCTATGATCTTAAGCAAAGTGCTGGTTTTGGTACTCTCTCTTTAAATGGTACATATCATGTAAATGACAACATGGATCTTTCTGTGGGTGTCGATAACGTACTGGACCGTACCTATGCCGAGCATTTGAACAAGATGGGCAGTTCCGGTTTTGGATTTGCTGCCAATGAGCAATTTAATAATATCGGACGGAATTACTGGGCAAGAATCAGTATGAAATTCTAATTTGAACTGAAAACAAACAAAAAGCAGGAGTTTTTTCCTGCTTTTTGTTTATGGTAGTAATTTAAATTCATGTTTATCAGTAAGTTAATATTGTTTTGTTTTGCATTAAATAATAACTCAAACTTTTATTAAAATAATTTTTATAAATAAAACAGTAACTTATGAATTTTATGGATTATAAAATAAACATGCGTTTGTAAAGTTTAAAAAATGGGGTTGCAAGCCCCCTGAAATACTGTAGAATGCACATCCATCGGCGGTGATGAAGATTAAAACTTCTGATAAAACAGTAACTTAGCATGAAATGGTTGAGTTGGGTTTTAGAAAGAAAGTTTAAAAATAATTTTCATTACTGGTTGACTTTCTAGAGATAGAGAGTAATATAGCCGACCTAGCTTGCTACTGACGAAGTAGTAAGAAGATCATTAAGAGATTATGAAGAACAACTTGTGTGGATTTTTACTGGTTGATTGATCGAAATTATTTTCATTGATTGAATGGTAGAAATTACTCGAAGTTTATTTGAGAAATATTTGTCAGAAAATTGATGAGCCAAGTTTAAGAACTTTACTTATAAAGTTCGAAATGATTTTAACTGAAGAGTTTGATCATGGCTCAGATTGAACGCTGGCGGCAGGCTTAACACATGCAAGTCGAGCGGGGATAGGGTGCTTGCACCTGATTCCTAGCGGCGGACGGGTGAGTAATGCTTAGGAATCTGCCTATTAGTGGGGGACAACGTTCCGAAAGGGACGCTAATACCGCATACGTCCTACGGGAGAAAGCAGGGGATCTTCGGACCTTGCGCTAATAGATGAGCCTAAGTCGGATTAGCTAGTTGGTGGGGTAAAGGCCTACCAAGGCGACGATCTGTAGCGGGTCTGAGAGGATGATCCGCCACACTGGGACTGAGACACGGCCCAGACTCCTACGGGAGGCAGCAGTGGGGAATATTGGACAATGG
>NZ_VOZF01000010.1:0-98032 GCF_013419905.1 Acinetobacter sp. YH12046 | reverse complement strand
TCATGAAATACGGTATTCTGATGTGACAAAACCTGAATCCTGGTCGTTAAAGTGTTTGTTTGCACTCATATTTTAACTGTTAGGACTCAGGTTTTTTTATTTAAAGCAAACTATGGGACAGCAGTGCGATGAACGTGGCCTTTTTATTAAGGGTTTTAAATTTGATTAATACAGTTCACCTGATTTACGGCGAGCAATAAAATCTTTGGATTCTTTCACGATCACTCCAGACAGTAGTAACAGGCCGATCAAGTTTGGAATCGCCATCAAACCGTTGAAGGTATCTGCAAACAGCCAGACCAGATCTAGTGTCGCGACACAGCCAATAAATACTGACAGGATATAGATGATGCGATAAGGGAATACAAATTTCTCACCGAGCAGATAAGTGGCACATTTTTCCCCGTAGTAGCTCCAGCCTAAAATGGTGGAATAGGCGAAGAAGATAATGCCGAAGGTCACAATCCAGCCACCAACACCTGGCAGCAGTTTGTTAAATGTAGAAACGGTCAGAACAGCACCGGTTTGTCCACTAAAATCACTGCCGGCCATGATGAAGCCCATCACTAGGACAATACCGGTAATCGAACAGACAATAATCGTGTCAATAAAGGTTCCGGTCATGGAAACCAGACCTTGACGTGCAGGGTGATCGGTTTTTGCAGCAGCTGCGGCAATCGGTGCTGAACCCATACCAGCTTCATTTGAGAATACACCACGCGCGACACCATAACGAATCGCCGCACCAATCGCACCACCTACGGCAGCTTCACCAGTAAAAGCATAGGTGAAAATCATTTTTAGTGCAGGACCCACTAAATCGAGATGGGTGAAAATAATGATCAGACCGCCCGCTACATAACCAATCGCCATAATTGGAACGATGAAGGAAGCAGCTCTAGAAATCCACTTAATCCCGCCTAGAATCACTAGTGCAGAAAACGCAGTGATCACGATCCCTGTAACCCAGGTTTCCAGACCGAAACCATTTTCTACCGCGAGTGCAACAGTGTTGGACTGAACTGAACTACCAATTCCGAAAGATGCGACAGCACCAAAGAACGCAAAGATCAGCGCCAGCCATTTCCATTTCAGGCCACGCTCAATGTAATACATTGGACCGCCAGACATTTCACCGCGTTCATTTTTAACCCGGTATTTGACGGCCAGTACACCTTCGCCATATTTGGTTGCCATTCCGAACAGGGCAGTCATCCACATCCAGAATACGGCCCCAGGACCACCCAGCACACAGGCAGTTGCGACACCGGCAATATTACCGGTACCGATGGTAGCTGACAGTGCGGTCATGAGTGAGCCAAACTGGGAAATATCGCCTTCATGCGAAGGGTGTTTGCCAAAAACCTGTTTAAAGGCCAGTGGCAACATGCGGAACTGCCAGAACAGCAGGCGGAAGGTCAGGAATATACCGGTACCGACAATGAGGACCAGCATATATGGGCCCCAGACCCAGCCACTGACGGTTTCCATGATGCTTTGTAAATTTTGCATAAATTTCTTCTTATTTATCCGTGTCAGCTTTATTTGAGATGTTGATTGAAAAGCAATTGCTATGCCATGCGCGCTCATCCTAAACGCGAATATTGGCGGATTTGTATTCTATTTTTTACATAGTTTCAGCGCTTTGACAAGAAAAATCCTGTATTCATTGCGCCTTAAAACTAAGACTAAAGATAAATGAATATTGATATAAGAAAAATAAATTAACTTGCAAGATTAGTTGGAAAATACAAATGATGCGAATTTTCTTTTTGTATTCCATGTTTTTTACGTTAATTTGTCGCGATTAAAACTCAAAGTTGAAATGAAATAATGTCAGAAAAATATAGTCACTCATCATCGGAAGATGGTGAGCTACAGCGTAGTTTATCCAACCGGCACCTGCAGTTAATTGCCATTGGGGGTGCGATTGGCACCGGCCTGTTTATGGGTTCAGGGAAAACCATTAGCCTGGCAGGACCATCCATTCTGGTGATTTATATGATCATCGGTTTTATGGTGTTTCTGGTCATGCGTGCATTGGGTGAATTATTGTTATCCAATCTGCAATATAAATCTTTTATTGATTTTGCCACAGATCTGATCGGGCCATGGGCAGGTTATTTTGTCGGCTGGACCTACTGGTTATGCTGGATCACGATTGGTATCGCGGATTTGTCAGCCATTATCTATTACTTGCAATTCTTTAATAACGGTCTGCCATTTACTCCGGGTGAAGGCGTGTTGATCAGTATTGCCTCTATTGTCTTTATTATGGGCTTGAACCTGGCAACCGTGAAACTGTTTGGTGAAATGGAATTCTGGTTTGCTTTGATCAAGATTATCGCCATTATTGTTTTGATTGGTGTGGGTCTGTGGATGATCTTTACTGGCTTTACTAATGATGCAGGTACGGTCGCTTCATTTGCCCATATCTGGGATCATGGCGGTTTATTCCCGACAGGAACTATGGGTTTCCTGGCTGGTTTCCAGATTGCGATTTTCGCCTTTGTAGGTGTAGAGCTGGTTGGTACTACGGCTGCTGAAACCAAAGATCCAGAGCGTAACCTGCCGAAAGCGGTGAACTCGATTCCGATCCGTATTATTATTTTCTATGTGCTGGCTCTGATCATTGTGATGTCAGTAACACCATGGGATCAGATCAATCCAAATGTTTCTCCGTTTGTGAATCTGTTCAGTCAAGCAGGTATTGCGGCGGCCGCGATCATCATGAACCTGGTGGTGTTGTCATCAGTAATGTCATCGATGAACAGTGGGGTGTTCTCAACCAGCCGTATGCTGTTTGGTTTGTCTCGTGAAGAACAGGCACCGAAAGCATTTGGTCGTTTGAATTCGCGCGCCGTTCCAGCGAATGCTTTGTATTTCTCAGCGATCTGTTTATTGCTCGGTGCAGCATTACAATACTTCGTGCCGAATACGGTTGAAGCATTTACCTTAGCAACGACTTTGTCGACTATTCTGTTTATCTGTGTATGGCTGATCATTATCTGGAGCTACATGATCTATTACCGTACCCGTCCGGAATTGCATGCTAAATCCATATTCAAGCTGCCTGGTGGATTGGTGACTTGCTGGATCGTCATTATTTTCTTTGTTGGTATGATTGGTGTGTTATCGCTGGAAGATGATACCCGTCGTGCCTTGATGGTCAGCCCGGTGTGGTTCATTTTGCTGATTATTGGATATTTAGGCTTATATAAACAGAAACATAAATAATCCATATCAATAAAAACGTCAGCGATCTGCTGGCGTTTTTTTATGTCTGAATATACTCTCTAGCGTTTAGCGCTTTGGTCATACGGATGATCGCGTTATACTTCATCGAAAATACTCATATAGGTGGTCAGATGCGTCAGGTCATTTGCTACATCAGTTTAATTACAGTCGGTTTTGCCTTGGTCGGTTGTGGTCAGTCGGGAGCTTTACATCTTCCAAATGATCCAAACTACGATAAACGTGCCAAGTATTTACTCTATAAAAATACTGAATCTGCACCGCAAGTATCAGATGAACAACAGGATGCGCCGGTCAAGCAGCAATTTGAAGCGCCCGCTGAATCCGATTCAACACCATCTCCTTAAGACTTTCAGAGAAAGGATACATTCATGAGTTTCACCCGCATTAATGGGGTATTGCATGCTGAGCAATGTTCACTGCAACAGCTCGCAGAGCAATTTGGCACACCACTTTATGTTTATTCAAAAGCAACTTTTGAAAAGCATTATCTGGATATGGACCGTGCTTTTAGCTTTATCGATCATCAAATCTGTTTTGCGGTAAAGTCAAACTCTAATCTTGCGGTATTGAATGTATTGGCCAAGAAGGGTGCTGGTTTCGATATCGTGACTGGTGGTGAACTGGCTCGTGTCTTGAAAGCCGGTGGTGAGCCTTCAAAAATCGTATTCTCAGGCTTGGGTAAATCTGAAGCAGATATTAAAAAGGCATTAGAAGTAAGCATTGCCTGTTTTAATGTGGAATCTTATGCCGAACTGGACCGTATTCAGAAAGTAGCGGCTGAACTTAAGGTTAAAGCGCCGATTTCTCTACGTGTTAATCCGGATGTTGATGCGAAAACCCATCCATATATTTCCACTGGTTTAAAAGAAAACAAATTTGGTATTCCATCAGATAGCGTATTTGATACCTATGCTTATGCAGCATCATTGCCAAATCTTGAAGTGGTCGGGATTGACTGTCATATCGGTTCGCAGTTGACTGAAACTCAGCCTTTTGTTGATGCGCTGGATCGTGTCATTGTCATGATCGACAAGCTGAAAGACATGGGCATCAACTTGAAACACATCGATATCGGTGGTGGTCTGGGTGTGACATATAAAGATGAAACACCCCCATCGGTTGAAGAATATGCCAATGCCATGCGTCCGGCTTTAGAAAAACTGGGCCTGAAAGTTTATATGGAGCCGGGTCGTAGTATCTCTGCCAATGCAGGTGTTTTACTGACCAAAGTGGATCTGCTGAAACCAACCAATCACCGTAACTTTGCCATCATTGATGCCGCGATGAATGACCTGATTCGTCCAGCTTTATATGAAGCATGGATGGATATTCAGTCTGTGACACCGCGTACAGATGTGGAAACAAAAGAATGGGATGTGGTGGGCGCGATCTGTGAAACAGGCGATTTCCTGGGCAAAGAACGCGAGCTTGCCATTAAAGAAAATGATGTACTAGCAGTTCTTGGGGCTGGTGCATATGGTTTCGTAATGAGTTCAAACTATAACAGTCGTGGCCGTGCTGCTGAAGTGATGGTGGATGGTGATCAGGCGCATCTGATTCGTGAGCGTGAAACGGTTGAATCACTTTGGGAACGTGAGCGTTTATTGCCTTAAGGAGACTGAATAATGTTGCTTGAATTTACCAAGATGCATGGCCTGGGCAATGATTTTATGGTGATAGACCTGATTAGCCAGCGTGCTTATCTGGATACTCTCACTATTCAGCGCTTGGCAAATCGTAACTTTGGTGTGGGTTTTGACCAGCTCTTGATTGTTGAACCGCCTGATATTCCAAGTGCAGATTTTAAATACCGTATTTTTAATGCGGATGGTTCTGAAGTTGAGCAGTGCGGTAATGGTGTGCGCTGTTTTGCCCGTTTCGTGCATGAACGTCAATTAACGACTAAAACCAAAATCAAGGTACAGACCAAAGCTGGAATCGTGGAACCTGAACTTGGTGCCAATGGCTGGGTACGAGTGAATATGGGTTATCCAAAATTCCTACCTCAGGAAATTCCATTCGTGGCTGAAGAACCGGAAAATCTGTATGACATCGATCTGGCGGGTGGTGAGAAACTGACGATTGATGTGGTGAATATGGGTAATCCACATGCAGTGACGATTGTTCCGGATGTGTTGACTGCTGATGTGGCTAAAATTGGTCCACAGGTGGAATCTCATGTGCGTTTCCCGGCACGCGTTAATGCTGGATTTATGCAGATCATTGATGAAAAGCATGCCCGTTTACGTGTTTATGAGCGTGGTGTCGGTGAAACACTGGCTTGTGGTACAGGTGCCTGTGCTGCAGCAGTGTCTGGTATGCGCCGTGGTTTGTTATCTAGCAAGGTCGAAATTGAACTTGCGGGTGGTAAATTGCAGATTGAATGGAAAGAAGGTGATGTAGTCTGGATGACGGGCCCAACCGCCAATGTTTATGAAGGTCGACTGGACTTGCGCTACTTCCAGGGTTAATCCCACATTTATTTCTCTAAAAAGCACCGCACATAGTACGGTGCTTTTTTTATGATAGGATGAATTCCATATTTAATTGATATCACAACAGCTCTATGAATCAGCTTGTGTTTTTACCGGGTGCATCAGGCAGCCAAGGCTTTTGGCAGCCGTTGTTGGCTCATTTAAAAACAGATCAATCTACAAAAATATTGACATATCCGGGCTTCGATGGGGTAGAACCAAATTCAACTATTCAAAATCTTCATGATCTGCAGGAACTCATCACAGAGCAGATTGAGGATGATTCGATTCTGGTTGCCCAGTCCATGGGGGGAGTTCTTGCAGTTGGAATTGCACTACATCATCCACAGAAAGTCAAAGGACTGGTTTTATTGGCAACTTCTGGTGGTGTGGATCTATCACAGTTCGGTTGTGCTGACTGGCGGATAGATTATCGCGAGCAGTTTAAAGATGTTCCTGACTGGTTTTTACAAGATCAAACCGTATTTAGCCTGAAACAGTTAAGCAATCTTGAGATTCCTGTTCTACTGATCTGGGGTGACCAAGACGCTTTAAGTACCGTTCAGGTGGGGCAATGCTTAAAGCAAAATTTGAAACATGCAAACCTGCATGTAATTCAAAGCGGAGATCATTTCTTTGCGGCGACTCATCCAGTACAGACCGCAGAACTGATTGAAGCTTGGCTGGAGTCAATTGAATGGAGCAAGTAAAGCTTTCTGCAAAAGACTTGCTCGGAATCTGGCTCAAAGAACGTGAGATCCAGAACCAGTCTAAACATACCTTGCAGGCCTATGAACGTGATGTGGCTGATTTTCTGGAGTTCTGCGCAGTACAACAACTAGCGCTTAATGATGTGGAAGCCACGGATTTACGCCAATTTCTGGCTGAAAAAGTCGAGCAGCACGGATTAAGTTCGAGTAGCTTGCAGCGGATGCTCTCTTCGATTCGCCAGTTCATGAAATGGGCAGAGCAGGCGCAGTATCTGGCATTTAATCCGGCTGATGATTTTCAGTTGAAACGTCAGTCACGTCCTTTGCCGGGTATGGTCGATATTGAAACTGTGAACCAGATTCTGGACCAGCCGGCTCCAGAAACCGAAGCGCAGCAGCAAATGTGGTTGAGAGACAAGGCGATTCTGGAATTACTCTATTCCAGTGGTTTACGTTTGGCAGAAATTCAGAGCTTAAGAATCAAGGATGTTGATTTTAATCGTCAGCTCTTGCGTATTACTGGTAAAGGCAATAAAACCCGGGTAGTGCCTTTTGGTTCAAAAGCCAAAGACAGTCTGATGGAATGGCTAAAAATTTATCCGCTCTGGAATGGTGATTTTGTACCTGACGCGAATGTATTTATCACCCAAAAAGGCAATCCGCTCGGTGCACGGCAAATTGAAAACCGGGTCAAGTTTCAGGCGCAGCGTGCAGGGGTTAATGTTGACCTGCATCCGCATTTATTGCGGCATTGTTTTGCCAGTCATATGCTGTCGAATAGCGGTGATCTTCGTGCCGTTCAGGAAATGTTGGGGCATAGCAATTTGAGTACTACACAAATTTATACTCATATTGATTTTGATCGACTTGCGCAAATTTACGATCAGGCGCATCCGCGGGCACAGCATAAAGAATAGGAAAAATTTAAAGTTTTCTTCCGCTTGTCGGATGATTAGGATTCATGGCATAAAACTTTCATGTATCATGCTCAAAATATGACCTGAACAGACTGTTAGAAAGATATTTCACTATTGTCTTATTTTTCAAATGGCTGTTTTCGGATATAAGTATAAATAGTAATCAATTTTTAAAAGAAAATCAGCGATCTCGATACTGGAATTTTTATGGACACAGCAATTATCCCGGATATACAACAAAAGCATGCGCAGTTAAGCCCAGCCCAAAAAGATATGTTTGCGGGTTATGGTTTACGCCAGATTAAACATTTTGTTGAGATTAGCTTGCCCACTATTGAAGCCGTTCTCCCTGAAGGAGCAATCGTGCAAGGGATTAATGCAGAAGGAAAAA
Source organism: Acinetobacter sp. YH12046 (assembly GCF_013419905.1). Classification (NCBI taxonomy): domain Bacteria; kingdom Pseudomonadati; phylum Pseudomonadota; class Gammaproteobacteria; order Moraxellales; family Moraxellaceae; genus Acinetobacter; species Acinetobacter sp. YH12046. Next base: position 90,282 of record NZ_VOZF01000010.1, on the reverse strand, counting down.
TGCAGGCTTATAATCCTGAAACAGGCCAGTATTATCTATGGATTTCTGATCTGCAATGGCAGACCACGCAGCGAGCCAGTAAAGCTGTTGACCTAAAAGAAGATGCGCTCGAAATTTGGAATATTTTCGATCTGAAGTCTTATGAACTGATTGAACTGAGTCATGTGCATCGTGACTTTCTGCAAGTTTAATGAACATGAAGGATGACTAAGGTCATCCTTTTTTATTGCTAAAATATTTTATAAGTCATCCAAGGGTAACTGAAAACTTTGCTTGATAATCTGGCTGGGTAAATCTGTTTTGACACTGGTAATGCCATTTTTCTTGGTCAAATGTGTGGACTGGAATTTGCGGTAACTTTCTAGATCAGGCACCACAACTTTTAACATCGCATCACATTCACCCAGAATGATATAGCACTCCATCACTTGAGGCAGTTCTTTCATCGCCTCGATAAAAGTATCAATGGTTTCTGCATCCTGACCGACCAGCCAGATCCGTGAAAATAGAATCAGTTGAAAACCGATTTTTTGTGAATCGACAATGGTGGTGTAATTCTGGATTACGCCCGCATCTTCAAGCAATTTTACCCGACGCAGACAGGAAGAAGGGGATAGTCCAATTTCCCGCGCCAGATCGTTATTCTGAATACGGCCATTGGCTTGCAAGTGATGAATGATATTTTTATCAATTCGATCAAGTTTTACTCGCACAGATTTGGAAGATATTTTCATAAATTAGAATATAATTCGAAAAATAATACTTATTATAAAATAAATTGAAAGCCTATTTTGTAAAAATTCGCAGATACTAATTCCACTTTCCGAAGATTCAAAGGAAAAGGAAATGTCTGTATTTGCACTTTTTGCACTGACCGTGCTCCCCCTGATTTTTACACCTGGACCAGATATGCTGTTTATCCTGTCTCAAGTGATGGGTAAAGATGCAAAAGCAGGCATGATGGCAACCATCGGGATTTGTTCAGGTTATCTGGTACATTCCATTTTGGTAGCATTAGGAATCGCAGCCATTATCGTGTCTTTTCCGGTATTGTTTGAGGCGATTCGCTGGTTGGGTATTGCTTATTTGCTCTATCTGGCTTGTAGCCTGTTGAAATCAGTATTTAGCAAAAATTCAATGAAAATTGAGAAAAAGACCAGTGCTAATCCAGTGAAAAAAGGCTTCTTTACGGCCTTACTCAATCCTAAAGGCATGCTGATCTATTTTGCGATCTTGCCGCAGTTTATCGATAAAAGCGGAAATACGGTGAGCCAAGGCTTAATTCTCTCTTTTATTTTTATCGGCATGATTTTCATTGTTTATTGTGCTCTCAGCATTCTGTTCAGCAGAATTATCCGCAATACACAAATTGATGAGCGTAAACAGAAATGGGTTGATGGCACCTCAGGTGGTTTACTTGCCCTTGCTGCAAGCTGGTTAATTATTAATTAAGCAATGGCGTATTTTAAAAAAGCATACTGCTCCCGGTATGCTTTTTTTATATTTATAGATTGATGACAACCCGATTTTTAGACCTGCCAACAAAATAAAGCGGAGTAAATTGAGCAGATATGCAGAATAAATGATGAACAATTCTCTATTATGTCCAAACTGACCAAAGCGGTCATTTTTAAATATAAGTCATTTTCCACAAATCTCAGGACGGATTTGTGCATTTAATAAGCAAAAATCAAAAGTTCTGATGTGTTTCATCAAATAAAAACATAATAAAAATCAAAGGTTAAATTTTATTAAATATTGATAAAATTCATTGTAATAAATCGATACGGATTAATTGTGAACGCATCGTTCAAGGAAAATTACGCATTTTTACAGCTCTTTGCTGAATTGTGACTTGACCGAAATGCCGTGCACATTGCAAGATAGGGCACCTAAAAAAATTTAAGTGAAGAGTTATTATAACTTTTCTCAACATTTACATTTGCTAAAACAGCCGAGGATTACATGAAGGCTCTTGTTGCTGTAAAACGTGTGGTTGATGCCAACGTTAAGGTTCGCGTTAAGCCGGACAACAGTGGTGTTGACTTAACAAACGTTAAAATGTCAATTAACCCATTCTGTGAAATCGCGGTGGAAGAAGCGGTTCGTTTAAAAGAAAAAGGAACTGTTTCAGAAATCGTTGTTGTTTCTATTGGTCCTAAAGAAGCTCAAGAACAAATCCGTTCTGCAATGGCGCTTGGTGCTGACCGCGGTATTCTGGTTGAAGCTGATGACAGCCAGCTAGGTGCGCTAGAAGTTGCTAAAATTCTAAAAGGCGTTGTTGAAGCTGAACAACCACAATTGATCCTTCTTGGTAAACAAGCAATTGATGACGACTCTAACCAGGTTGGTCAGATGCTTGGTGCACTTCTAGGTGCAGGTCAAGGTACATTCGCTTCAGAAGTTAAAGTTGAAGGCGACAAAGTACAAGTGACTCGTGAAATCGACGGTGGTCTACAAACTGTTGAATTATCACTTCCAGCGATCGTAACTACTGACTTACGTTTGAACGAGCCACGTTATGCAGCTCTTCCAAACATCATGAAAGCGCGTAAAAAACCGCTTGATACCAAGTCACCTGCAGATTTCGGTGTAACTACTACAACTAAACTGAAAACAGTAAAAGTTGAATCTCCTGCAGAGCGTAAAGCTGGCGTACAAGTGAAGTCTGTAGACGAGCTTGTAGAAAAATTGAAAAACGAAGCGAAAGTGATCTAATACAGAAGGATAAAAATCATGAGTATTTTAGTAATCGCTGAGCACGACAACAAAGCACTTAACGCTGCTACTTTAAACGTTGTTGCTGCGGCGCAAAAAATCGGTGGTGATATCACTGTATTGGTTGCTGGTTCTGGCGCTCAAGCAGTTGCTGATCAGGCAGCTAAAGTTGCGGGCATAAGCAAAGTTTTACTTGCTGACGACGCTGCTTATGCAAACCAATTGGCTGAAAATGTAGCAAAACTGGTTGCAGAATTAGGTAAAGGCTATAGCCATATTCTTGCTGCTTCTACTACAACTGGCAAAAACATTCTGCCACGCGCTGCTGCACTTCTTGATGTCAGCATGATCACAGACATCATCGCTGTTGATTCTGCAAATACATTCAAGCGTCCGATCTATGCAGGTAACGCGATTGCAACTGTTGAGTCTTCTGAATCAGTAATCGTTGCAACTGTTCGTGGTACTGCATTTGATGCGGTTGCTGCTGAAGGTGGTTCTGCTGCGGTTGAAGCTGCTGCTTCTACTGGTGATGCTGGTATTTCTAAGTTCATTAATGAAGAAATCGTTAAATCTGAACGTCCTGAATTGACAGCTGCTCGTATCGTCGTTTCTGGTGGTCGTGGTGTAGGTTCTGGTGAGAACTACCACAAAATCCTTGATCCACTAGCTGACAAACTTGGCGCTGCTCAAGGTGCTTCACGTGCTGCAGTTGATGCTGGTTTCGTTCCTAACGATATGCAGGTTGGTCAAACTGGTAAGATCGTTGCACCTGACCTGTACATCGCTGTAGGTATCTCTGGTGCGATCCAGCACTTGGCAGGTATGAAAGAATCTAAAGTGATCGTTGCGATCAACAAAGATGAAGAAGCTCCAATTAATGCAGTAGCAGACTACTGGTTAGTAGGTGACCTGAACACTGTAATTCCTGAATTGGTTTCTAAAATCTAATTTCTGAATCAGTTTCAAAAAAACGCTCCTTTAGGAGCGTTTTTCTTTTTTTAAATCTAAATAATTAATCTAACTAACAAGTCGTCCATTTCTGACTCGAAATTTTGGTTATTGTATATTTTGTGTTAATATTAAACTTTTATTAAGCTTGCCATTTGGCGGAGTGTCCGTGAAATTTGATTTTCAGTTACCAGTCAGTATTTTGGTAATGATGATCTGCTGTTTGATTTTCCCTTTTCTCCCGAGCCTGCACCTTCCTTTGTTAGGCGGTATGACGGTTACAGCAGTTGAGTCAATTCAAGCATTAATGTTGTTTGGTTTTGCCGTATTTAGTTTTTTCTATATCCGTCCATTTGAATTAAGTAAAGGTCAAAAACAATTTTGGCTCTGGTCAGTTGCATGGTGGATTATGCTGTTTGGTAGAAGTACCAGCTGGGGACGTGACTATTTCCCGGAAGTGCCAAAAATCTATTTCCGTGGTATTTCGGTTCTTGTGATTGCACCCGTGGTGTTTATGCTGTTTTTAGCACCTTTGCGTCAAGAAATTGCTTATAAGTTTAAGCATGTATCACTTCCAATTTGGGCACTCATATTAGCTTTCATTGGCTTGCTGATGTCTGATGGCATTGAACATAATCGGTTTTTTATTCATTTTATTTTTACAGATTTTATCTATAAAGATTTGATGGAAGAACTATACGAATTTCCGCTTATTATCGGCTTATTCCTGGTCGCTTATCCATTAATGAAGCAAGATTGTGCTGTGACAAAATCAACTAGTCAGGTCATAGCTGAAGATGATTTGTCCGATATAGATTCTAAACTTCATATTTAAGTGACTTGCTTTTTTAAAGAAAAAAATGAACCTCTGCAAGCAGAGGTTTTTTAATATCAAAATATTGTGAAGTGATTAAAATTTCTACTAAAAATCCTGTGGATAGTTGGGGCTGAAACAGGTAAATTTAGCCTAGATTATGCTATACTGTACGACTAAATTTTAATATTGGTTCAGCTTTTTTTTGAGCCGATTTATAGCTGGATTTACGACATATAAATGCAAGCCAAATCTGGCTTGTAGAATAAGGAGTATGCATGAGCGTATCGGAAATTAGACCGATTGCCATTGAGGATGAACTCAAGCACTCGTATTTAGACTATGCAATGAGCGTGATTGTGTCACGTGCCTTGCCGGATGTACGAGATGGTCTAAAACCTGTTCATCGTCGTGTGCTTTTCGCAATGCACGAATTGGGCAATGACTACAACAAAGCTTACAAGAAGTCTGCCCGTGTTGTAGGTGATGTCATCGGTAAATATCACCCACATGGTGATTTTGCTGTTTATGAAACCATTGTCCGTATGGCTCAGGACTTTAGTCTGCGCTACCAACTGGTTGATGGTCAAGGGAACTTTGGTTCAATCGACGGCGATAGCGCTGCGGCAATGCGTTATACCGAAGTTCGTATGCGTAAGCTGACCCATGAGTTATTGGCTGATCTGGAAAAAGATACAGTTGACTGGGAAGATAACTACGACGGTTCTGAGCGTATTCCGCAAGTCATGCCAACTCGTATTCCGAACCTGTTGGTGAATGGTGCGGCTGGTATTGCAGTCGGTATGGCGACCAATATGGCGCCACACAACATGACTGAAGTAGTGAATGCGTGTCTGGCTTATGCAGATAATCCAAATATCAGCATCGAAGGTTTGATGGAATACATTTCCGGTCCAGATTTCCCAACGGGCGGTATTATTTACGGTAAATCAGGTATCGTGGATGCCTATCGTACTGGTAAAGGCCGTTTGCATATTCGTGGTAAATATCACTTTGAAGAAGATGCCAAATCTGGCCGTACTACGATTGTCTTCACAGAAATTCCTTATCAGGTCAACAAAGCGAAAACGATTGAACGTATCGCCGAGCTGGTCAAAGAGAAAAAACTTGAAGGCATTTCTGAACTTCGTGATGAATCGGACAAGGAAGGGATGCGTATTGCGATTGACCTGAAGCGTGGTGAAAATGCTGAAGTCATCGTCAATAACCTGTTCCAGAATACACAGTTAGAAAATTCTTTCAGCATTAACATGGTTTGCTTGGACAATGGCCAGCCGAAATTGATGAATCTGAAAGACATCATCGCTGCGTTTATTCGTCACCGTCAAGAAGTCGTGACACGTCGTACTATGTACGAACTGCGCAAAGCACGTGAACGTGGTCATATTTTAGAAGGTTTAACCGTTGCTCTGGCAAATATTGATGCCATCATCGAAACCATCAAAACTTCTGCCAACCCGGCTGAAGCGCGTGAGCGTTTACAGGCAGGTGAGTGGGCAGCAGGCGGTGTAGCAGCCTTGCTCGAAAAAGCGGGTGCTGTTTCTGTACGTCCTGATGAAATTGAAGGCGAAGATCCAAACCGCCCGTTTGGTATTGATGGCGATGTGTATCGTTTATCTCCGACTCAAGTTAACGCGATCATGGAACTACGTCTCCATCGCTTAACTGGTCTTGAGCAGGATAAACTTCAAGCTGAATATTCTGAAATCTTAGGTCAAATTGCTGAATACACAGCCATCTTAAATGACTTCAACTTATTGATGAACGTGATTAAAGAAGAGCTGGCATTGATTCTTCAGCAATATGGCGATGCGCGTAAAACAGATATCGTTGAGTCTCGTATCGACTTCTCTCGTGAAGACCTGATTCCTGAAGAACAAATGGTTCTTACGGTTTCAAAAACTGGTTATGCGAAAACTCAACCATTATCTGACTATGCTGCGCAACGTCGTGGCGGTCGTGGTAAGTCTGCAACCAGCATGAAAGAAGACGATTACATCCAGCACATGGTTGTAACATCGAACCATGCTACGGTACTTTGCTTCACCAATGTCGGTAAGGTTTATCGCCTGAAAGTTTATGAGGTGCCACAAGCTTCGCGTGGTGCCAAAGGTCGCCCAATGGTGAACTTGTTGCCGCTGGATGACAACGAAACCATTACTGCTATCTTGCCAGTGATTGATGCACCGAAGAAATTCAAAGAACGTCTGGCTGACTTCAAGGCATTTGTGAAGACCAATGCTGCCCAGCTGCAAACCAATGAAGTGATCAATAGTCACTTTGCGGCACTAGAAGCTGCTCTTGCTGAATCTGAAGATGGTGCAGATGATATTTCTGATGCACTGCGTGTTCAATTGAAAGAGCTTGGTTTAGCACTTTCAACCACTGATCTTGATGCTGACATCATCAATGACTTTGCACAGCAAGCCGAAGCTGTTCGTAAGAACTTCTATGTGTTTATGGCGACTGAGTACGGTACGATTAAACGTGTAGAACTGGAACAGTTCTCAAATGTTCGTTCAAACGGTTTACGTGCGATTGAACTGAATGGCGATGACACCTTAATTGGTGTTGCGATTACTGACGGTGAACAGCAAATTATGTTGTTCTCGAACGAAGGTAAAGCAATTCGTTTCGCAGAGACTGACGTACGTTCAATGGGTCGTTCAGCCAAAGGTGTACGCGGTATGCGCGTGACCATCGGTGCTTCTCAGGTTGAAGATGCAGAAGATGCAGATGTTGAATCTGATGATGAAGATACAACTGAAGCTAACTTCATTAGTCGTATCGTATCTCTAGTGGTTGTACCTGAAACCGGTGAAGTGCTGTGTGCTTCTGCAAATGGTTATGGTAAACGTACCCCGGTAGATGACTTCCCAACCAAGAAACGTGGCGGTAAGGGTGTGATTGCAATCAAGACCTCAGAACGTAACGGTGAGCTGGTCGGTGCAGTTGCGATTGACGCATCTAAAGAACTGATGCTGATTTCTGATGGCGGTACACTGGTTCGTACCCGTGCTTCTGAAGTGGCACAGACTGGTCGTAATGCACAAGGTGTTCGTCTGATCCGTCTGGCTGAAGACGAAAAACTGGTGGGTGTAGAAGCGATTGAAGCAGTTGAAGATGAGTTGGAAATATTGGAAGATATTGAAAATACTGAATCTGCAGCTGATGATGTAACTGATACACAAGAAGCTGAAAAAGATGATGACAATACAGTAGAGGAATAAGTTCTGCTACTGATGAAAAAGGGCGCTTCGGCGTCCTTTTTTACACATCGGCTAAATGAGAGATAGATAATGAAAACCAGATTGATGCTTTTGACCGCAGCTATTGCACTTAGTGGCTGTAATAATGCAATGGATAGTATGCCTGATCCAAGCCCTGAACAGGAAAAGGCTGCGCAAGTAGCTTATGAAGATCTGCGTGATGGAAAATATGACGAGTTTTTAGCTCAGCTTGAACCGAAGTTACAGGCAGAGTTTCAAAATAATGAAAAAATCATGAAGCGTTTTTCACGTTCAATTCCGCAAGGTGAATATAAGTCCAAGACTATCATGAGAAAGAACTTCGAGGAAAATAACGGTAAACCGAGTGAATACAAGGTCAGCTATGAAATTGTCTATCCAAAAAATCTGGTTCAGTATGATGTGAGTTTTGACCAGCCGAATGGCAGTACTAAAATCCGCAACTTTAATATTCAGGTATTTGGTGAATAATTTTCAATGCGAATAGCCTGAGTAAATCCAGATTTAAGAACGTGGGCGTAGCCGATAATAGCCTAAGACCATACAGATGATGCCGATCACCAATAGATAAGCAAGCTTTCCTAGAATCATATAAGTGGGCACACCCATCTGATTGAGTTGAATAAACATCTGCACGATTTGGGTCGAAGGTAAGGCTTGCCCAATAAGTTGGACCCAGACTGGCATGGCAGCATGCGGCCAGGCGACTCCTGAAAGCATAAAGAGCGGAATCGAAGTAAAAACAATGATATGGCCGGCGCGTTCTGGCATGTCCAGAAAACTGGCGAACAGCACTGTGATACCGATCATGCAGAATACAAAGACAGGTACAGCAAGCAGCATGCCCCAGAAATTTCCACCACGGGGATAATCAAAATACCAGAAAGTAAAACCAAACAGGTAATAACAGCCCAGACAGCCAATGGTCAGAATCGCCAAACTGATGCCACTTAAGGTGGTCAGATTAATCACCTGTCTACTTTCTCGATACAACGCAATTAACATACTCAGGCCTAGAAAAATAGTCTGATGAATAATCAATGGCGCAACAGCCGGAAACACATAGCTGCCATAGCCAGAAAGCGTATTAAATAATGGAATCTGGTGAATGGATAGGGCAGGAGAGAAGTGTGAAATCTCGCTAAAGCGTTCAGCATATTCACTTAAGGTATTTTCTACTGAAGAGACCAAGCCTAAACCAATCTGTTTGGTAATTAAAAAGTTAGCAGCACTTAAGTACAGTCCAATCCCGCCATTTTCACCATGCAGGATAGATTGAGAAAGATTATCTGGTAATAATAAAATCCCGTCAGCTTTTTGAGTTTCCACCCAATATTTAGCTTCAGCAAAATTTCCAGTCACCGCCTTAATCTCTATATTCGGGCTTTGGCTGACATGACTGATAATAGTATTGGTTAAAGCACTTTGCTCTTCATCGACAATAATAATCGGCAAGGCTTCTGCCTGTTCTGCCTTATATGCGGTCGGATAAAAAAAACTGTAAAACAGAACCGATAAAATCAGCGTGGTAAAAATACTGGTATTGCTAATAATGTCTTTAAAAGTTTGGCAATAAGCTTTCCAGAGTGATTTCATGGTGACACTCCTTTGGCTGTTTTTTTGAGAAAGACATAGGCCAGCACAGCATAAAGCACGACATAAATGACGAGCACGAACATCGGTTGCAGTGAAAGAGAGAGCGGACTGCCAATCACCCATTGCTCCGTCTGTAATTTGGCATAGGGTGTATAGGGAATAATATTGGCCCAGAACTGGGTGAATAGTGGGGCATTATTAAGGGGCAAAGTCACCCCAGCAAAACTGAGCGATGAACCACCATAAACTGCTAGTAGACCAAAAGATTTGGTCAGGTCTTGAGTGGCCAGAACCACCGCACTACTGATAAAGGCATAGGCACTATAGAACAGTATTTGCGCCAGAAGAATTGGCCATAATGACCCGGCAATAAACCAGCCGCGAATTTCGACCAGCCAAAACATCCAAGCCCAGGTCCAGCAACAAAATATTGCTACATAAACCAGATTTTTAGACAGCAGTGCCGACCACAAGTTTTGTTGGGCAATCCAATGACTAACAGTATGTCGTTTAATTTCCTGACCCACAGCAAAAGCCACACAGCAACATAACAGCAAGTGCAAAATTGCCGGCACCATGTAAGGTTCCAGATAAAATTCATAATTCAGCTGCGGATTATACAGTGGGGAAATTTTAATATTCGGTGTAGGTGCTTCCAGATAGGGGAGCGTGTTGCCCAGATACTGCTTGCCGGTAAATTCAGCCAGAGCCTGCAAGGTGCTAAGTAGCATAGCCGAAGAAATGGTATTCCCGATACTAAAATAACTCTGATTAAAAGCAATACTAATTTCAGCATCCTGAGCTTTGACCAGTCGTTGCTCGGCTCCGGCAGGAATATGAATATAGCCCCAGATTTTATTTTCGTTTAATAGCTTTTCGATTTCGACCGTTTGATCAGAAATGGTATGCACTTGTAGGGTATGATTCAAAGATAAATGATCATAAATCTTGCTGCTCAGGCTACTTTGATCCTGATCAATAATGGCGACTGGTAGATGATCCGGTTTGCCTTTGGCAAACATGCTGCCAAGTAAAATCAGAATACAGGCTGGGGCGAGCAGAACCAGAGTCAGATCACATTTCTCTCTGCATAAATAGCGTATTTCACGCTGAATACCCGCCCAGAATCCAGAAGCCATTTATTTTGGCTCTTTCAATTTAAACAGCACGCTCATGCCGACTTTTAACTCAGGCATTTCAGTGACTGGCACAAGATGAACTTTAAAACTGCGGACATCATAACCACCGGTTTGGCGCGTGGTTTTAATGGTGGCAAATTCACCTTCAGCACTAATATTTTTTACTTTAAAAGTAGCTGATTGATTCAGTGCCGGAATAAACCCTTCAAGCTGTTGCTGTTTACCTAAAGCGGCATATTGGTCTTCACGAATATTCAGGCTAATCCAGCGTTCTGCCGAGATCAGGCTGACCACTGGCACTGCGGTTGCCACCAGCTCAGTGGCATTTCCATAGGTTTTGGAGACGGTACCATCAATCGGTGCCAATAATTCAGTTTCTGCTTCTAGTGCATTGGCTTCGGCGACTGCTGCACGGGCTATATCGACCTGAGCATCTGCAGAACTTTTCTGTTCTGGTGTACTGCCGCGTTTAGCCCGGGCATATTGCTGATAAGCAGCTTCGGTCATTTGGGATGCAGATTGTGAAGCTGCAAACAGTTCATCTCGGCGCTGGCGGGAAATGACACCCTCCTTAAACAGGTTAGCTCCACGTTGATAGGAAGTTTTAGCGAGTTGCTCCTGTGCTTTTAGTGACTGCCAGTTGGCATACAGAGAAGCGATATTTTCTTCCTGAGAACCACGTTCTGCGGTGGACTGAAGTGCTAATGCAGACTGTAAAGTAGCTAAGGCCTGCTGCTTTTTCGCCTCAATTTCAGGACTATGCAATTTTACCAGCGCCTGGCCTTTCTTGACGTTATCGCCTTCCTGTACATAAATCTTTTCAATCCGGCTTGGAACTTTGGTGGCCACTTGAACGGTTTCTGCCTCAACCCGGCCTTGTAGCTCGATTTCTTTGGGTTGATAGGTTTTCCATAGGCCAAACCCAATCAAAGCAAGAATCACTGGAATTAAAGCTAAAAGCAGATATTTTTTGCGCGATTTTTTTTCTGTGCTTTCAGGATTATCTGGCTCTGATTCACTGTAATTGATTTCTGAAGCCGTTTCATCAACAGGATGTTCTGGCTTTTGCTCATCTGTCATGTCTGGCTCCATTAACGAATATAGTGGGTATTGGCATGTTGCATGTAATTTGGAAATTCAACAATTGAGCCATGGCTCTGTAATAAGGTCGCGAGAGATATTACATATTTATAAGCGTTTAATGCCATTTCTGCCTTTAAACTGCTGAGCATGTTTTGGGCATCGATGACCTGAGTGGCTGTCCCGACTTCTTCCTTAAAGGATAACTCCTGAATACGTAGGTTTTCCTGAGCTGCTTTCAGGTTCTGCTGAAGTAGAGCATCACTTTGTTGGGCGCTGACTGCTTCACTAAATGATTTATAAATCAGGTTTTCAATCTCCTGCTGGGTACGCGCCGTCATGAGTTCAGCGGCATAGCGTTTCAGCTCTGCAGCCTGAATATTTTTATTTTTATCAATGCCTGAGAACAGGTTATAACGTGCTGCAACCCCCACAATCCAGTTTTGATGTTGATCCAGGCTATATTCACCAAACGCAAAAACATTTGGCTTTTTAGCGGCCTGCTGGGCTTTGACATTGGCTTTGGCCAGTTCGGTATCCATCTGCATTTTTTTGATCAGGGGAGAGTTCTGACTAAAACTGCTGAGCAGAATATTCACATTTTGTGGTTCAGCACGATTCACAAACAAAGGTGTGCTTAGCTCGGTGATATTGCTATCCAGCAACAGATTATTTAGCTGAAATAGGGCAGCATTCAGATTGGCTTGGGTATTTTGTTGTGCGCGTTCAGCATTATTGCGTGCCACTTCGAACTGCATGCGTTGACCTTTACTGATAAAACCCTGCTGTTCCAGCTTCAGAGCATTACGATAATGTTGTTGCATGGCATTTGAATTAAAAAGTGCCGCATCCAGTAACTGTTTTTGTAGCTGCACATTGAAGTAGGACTGAATTAGTTCAAAACGCTGCGTATCCTGTTGCTGCTGATTACTAAGTTCGCTACGTCCTGACTGAATATTGGCAATTTCTTTGGCGCTACGGGTGAGGCCTCCGGTATATAGTGGCATCATCACGGAAACAGTGGGACGAATCACCTGATCTTCAAGGACTACATTAGACGTATCCGGAATCAGACCAACTCCGCTATGAATAGTATTGTTAAGTCCTTCACGCAGTGGATCAGTAATACCTGCAGGTAGATCCACACCATTACTGGCTTCCCACTCATTAAGCCGGCCATTCACGCCTTGAGAGAGTGAATTTTCCAGATTATTTTTAAACTGCTTTAATGGAATATCGACTTCACTATGAAAGGCATAGGCACGAACATTCAGGTCAACACGAGGTAGGCCAATACCTTTGACAGCTTCTGCTTCAAGTTTTGACGCTTGCTCCAGACTTTGAAAAGCCTGGCTACTATAGGAACGTTGCAACAATTGTTGTTCTGCATCCTTAAAGCTGATGCTTTGTGCATAAGCAAAACTGCCATACATCATAGATGCAAGCACAGTCAGACCCCAGCAGACACATTGTTTATTTTTCTTCATATTCATAAAGTGGTAATGTAAAAGTCACATTAATTCAGTCTAAGCTGCATTATAAATCAAGTGCTTGCAGTGCAGGAATGGGTTAAGTTGTAGTATTGTTGTAATTTGAAACAATTCACTTCTCAAGTTTCAAGCTGATAGTTCTATGTCACTCTAAAACTTGAGCCGAGTTTAAATTCATTTTTCAATTATTTTATATTAGCGGCCGATTCAACATCTTCTAAGCATTGGATGAGATTGAATATTTTTAGCTGTACAATTTCTCATAAATGAAATCACCGAGTTAGAACAAAAAAATCAAAGATATTCAAATTATCCCCCGAATCTAGATTGGTTTTTTGACTCTATCTTCATTCTTGGATAGAAATAATTTTGTGCAAGCGACGTCCAGATATGGTTAAATGCCATCATTTTATTGTGTTTCACTCTGAAAGGAAAAATCATGCGCGCGTACAACTTCTGTGCTGGTCCTGCTGCATTACCTACTGCCGTACTTGAAAAGGCTCAAGCTGAAATGCTTGACTGGCAGGGCAAAGGTCTTTCGATCATGGAAATGAGCCACCGTAGTGCAGACTATGTTGCAGTTGCGGAAAAGGCAGAAGCAGACCTTCGCAAACTCATGAATATTCCTGAGAACTATAAAGTACTGTTCTTGCAGGGTGGTGCATCTTTGCAATTCTCGGCAATTCCATTGAACTTGCTGGGTAAAAACAACAAAGCTGACTATATCCGTACCGGTATCTGGTCTGAAAAAGCATTGAAAGAAGCTAAACGCTATGGCGATATCAATGTGGTTGAAGCAGGCATTAAAACTGAAGATGGTAAATTAGCGATTGCTGATCAAAGCACATGGAATCTTTCTGATGATGCCGCTTATGTGCATTATGCAGATAACGAAACTATTGGCGGTCTGCAATTTGCCCATGTGCCAGAAACTGATAAGCCACTCGTATGTGATTTCTCTTCAAGCATTCTGTCGGCACCGATTGATGTTTCTAAATTCGGCCTGATCTATGCCGGTGCGCAAAAGAATATTGGCCCTGCAGGTTTAACACTGGTTATTATCCGTGAAGATCTGCTTGATCAGGCTAAACCTGAAATTCCAAGCATCCTGAAATATGCAGATCAAGCGAAAAATGGTTCGATGGTCAACACACCATCAACTTATGCGTGGTATTTATCTGGTCTGGTATTTGAATGGTTACTGGAACAGGGCGGTGTAGACGCGATTCATAAAGTGAACCTGCAAAAAGCTGAATTGCTTTATGGCTATATCGATTCTAGCGACTTCTATGCAAATCCGATTGCCAAAGAAAACCGTTCAATCATGAACGTTCCATTTACCTTGGCAAATCCTGAACTTGAAAAACAGTTCCTGCAAGAAGCAAAAGAAAACCATTTGCTTAACCTTGCCGGCCACCGTTCAGTAGGCGGTATGCGTGCCAGTATTTACAATGCCGTACCGTTAGAAGGTGTACAGGCATTGGTAAACTTCATGGATGACTTTGCTAAACGCAATGCTTAATTCCTGAGAATTAAAAAACCCGGCAATTGGCCGGGTTTTTTTATCATTTAATTCGGGTTAAAAAACAAAGTTATGTAAGATATAGCCGCAAATGAGCATACCCAATACGAAAAATAGGCATGACATCATATCAAGCTGATAACGCGAGCCAAGATGATGCTCAACCTGCTGTAAATTTTCTTCTTGAACGATTTTCATAGATATTTATTATCCGATCTATTTATCGTAAATGATTATTTGTTGATCGTATTTTTACCATAAAAAATTGATTAAATAAAGTACATTCTTAACTAAACTTCATAAAGTATTAATTTTATTTAAATAACTGGCCTCAATATATTCATAAAAATAGAACTATTATATTAAGTCATTATTTTTATAATGTTTTTAATATGATTATTCAGTTTAAGATAACATTGAAAATGAATTTATTTGAATTTAAATCTGTGGATAAATCTATTTTTAATAAATTCAAAATCCATTAATTCTGATTTCAATTGTGGATAAAAAATAATCAGAATTGAGAGAATATCGCACTAAAATAAATAAAAAACAGGAGACCCATATAAAAATATGAGCCTCCGATCTGGATATTCAGCTTAAGCTGCTTTTCGATAGATATTGGCCTGAATCCACAGATTGCCCCGAATATATTGACCAATCTGGAAATCTTTATGCTTGTCATTGCGGGTGGCTACACGGATCAAGGTAGCCGGCTGGCCTTCATCATGAATCAGGGTAACATCATAGAGCATGTAGTCCTGATCCATAAATTGCATTGAAGTTTTACCGACAATATTGCCCTGGAACCAGGCTTCATCTTCCTGACCCATGGTCTCACCATAGAGATAAGCGACCATTTTGGAGAAATCAACCGTTACCGGTTCTTTGTCTTCTTCAGATTTCGGCTCCCAAGCATCGATCTGTTCCTGTAAATTATCCGGTGCAACACCATTATTTTCCGCAAGAATTGCATTCAGGGCACGGTGATGTTTGATAGAGGCAGGATCATCCACGACTAAATGTTCATGATCAGTCACCACTTCCAGTTCATAAGCCCAGGCATTTAAGTTGACGATATAAGACTGGTCTTTTTCATAATGCGACCGGTTGACGCTGTACAGCGTATCAAAGGCATAGATGATATTGTTGGCACCCAGATTGAGACGCAACACAGCTTGGGTGTCGGATTTACAAGAAATAATCCGGTCAATCGTGGCTTTTACCTGGTAGGGACTGTCAAAGCCTGGGAATGCAGTTTTCACAGCCTGCGGCTTGTTATTTTCTACGGCAATCACTTGGCTTAACTGTACCGCAGCTTTGCTCGGTCCCTGAATCAGCCAGGTGGTTTCATCCATATCGCATTCTTGTGTACACAAGCCCATCGGCATTACAGGTGCATCAAGGGCTTTGCCTAACCATTGAGGAACATCTGTGCCTGGGTTTTCAGTAAGCAAGGTCCAATGTTCGACATGACTACCGAAATTTTGATCATCAATAGTGATGATCTCTGGGCTATTCTGTTTTTTCATATGCACAATTGATCTTGGATGACTTATTTATAGTTAATCGAGGGTCATTACGATTTTTCAAGTCACTCGAATGAATTTAAAAATTAAAATGCAAATCATGTGAAGTCAAATATTTTTCTAGTTGTGAGTGGCTGACTCATTTAATACGGTTGAGTTGAGTATTTAAATACCAGGATATTCAGAGAAAGAGCAGTTTTAGGCATCAACCTGCATCCTCTGATTTGCTACACTAGTCCAAATTTCTCCCTTATGGAAAGCTGTGTGTTGCCATTCAAACTTTGGGTCGATGCAGATGCATTACCTCGTATTCTGAAAGATGTAATTATTCGTGCCTCCGATCGTTATCAGCTTGAAGTCACTTTTGTGGCTAATCAGCCGGTAGGAATTACACCCTCAATTCGCATCAATTCTATTCAGGTCATGAGCGGGGCAGATGCAGCAGATCAGGAAATTGTTGACCGTATGAAAGAGCATGACATTGTGGTGACGCAGGATATTCCTTTGGCTGCTCAAGTCATCGAGAAGGGTGGTATCGCGATTCACCCGCGTGGCGAAATCTATACAGTGGCTAACGTCAAAGCACGTCTACATTTACGTGATTTTATGGATACCTTGCGGGGGGCTGGTGTACAAACCGGTGGCCCACCGCCGATTTCTGAACGTGATAAACGTGAATTTTCCAGCTCTCTAGATCAAACCATTCAAAAACAGAAACGTAAAACTGCGATTAAATAAAAAACGAGATCAAGTATGCCCCCAAAAAGTAACCTGATGTTGACCTATGCCTTGCTGGTTTTCATCTGGTCCACCACACCGCTCGCGATTGTCTGGAGTGTGGAAGATTTGCATCCGATGTGGGCATTGGCGATCCGGTTTTTTCTAGCACTTCCTTTGGCCTTAGGATTATTGTGGTTATTTAAAACCAGATTACCGCTTGATCGTGTTTCCCTGCATAGTTACTTGGCGGGTGCATGCAGTTTTATCGGCTCGCAAATTTTTACTTATTGGTCTACGGATTATTTAAGTTCCGGTATCATTGCCTTAATGTTCGGCTTGGCACCCCTAATTTCAGGTCTGATTGGGCGTTTTGTCTTTCAGATGCAACTTTCGCTAAATCAATGGCTGGGAATGGGAATCGCTTTAATCGGACTTTCGGTGATCTGTCTAGGTGATGCAGATCAGCATATACAGCCAATTGGAATCGTGATCGCTCTGGTTGGTGTATTAGTTTATTGCGTATCTATGTTCTGGGTGAAGAAAATCAATGCACCAATTGATCCTATGGCACAGGCGGCCGGTTCGATTGGTTTGTCAGTCGTTTTTTCTCTGGGTATGTTGCCATTTATCTGGCAATACGCACCCACTGCTATGCCGCATGCCAAGTCCTTATTTGGTCTGGTATATGCGGTAATTATGGCATCACTGATTGCGATGTTCTGTTATTTCAAACTGGTACAGAAGATTAAGCCGACGACTCTATCTTTAACCACCGTTCTGACACCGATGCTGGCCTTGCTGGTAGGTGTATTATTGAATAATGAAAAATTGCCGCTCATTGCTTTGGTGGGTGTAGTAATCTTATTGTTTGGCTTAGTGGTTTATTTCGCTAAAGAAATTAAGGCGAGCTATAAAGCCCGCCTTTAATAAAAAGATAGATACCAGTCTTAAGCAAAGCTGGCTTTCACACATTCGCCCAGTTTGACGCGATCCTGAGGATGCAGGGTAATGAAATAAGCACCCGTACGATATTTCCCGTTTTCTTCTGCACGACTGTAGGCCACCTGAGCGGTTGCCGCGATGTGGAAGAAGTTTTCCGGGTGACTTAAAGTCACATGCAGATAGGTTCCTTCACTAATCGGCTGATCACTAAAGAAGCTAAAACCAGTCTCTGAAAAGTTCACATGTTCCGGTACAGGTAACATGCTTTGTACAATTGCGTCATACAAAGAACCGGTAATAAGGTTTAATTTTTGGTTGAATAAGGATAAGATTCGAGCAATTTGTTGATCTTTTTCAGATAATTGTTCTAATTCGTAGTTAACAGCATGATCAAATTGATCTAGCTCTGCAAGTAGTAGAAAATAGCGGGGCAATACGAAATTAGCATCGTAAGGATCATTCAAGGCAACATCATCGGAAATAATCTGATAATTGATTCGTAAAGCAGCATCGATTCGAGACAGGACTCGTCTTTCAGTGAATCCGTTTGGATGCTGTACATTTTCCATAATTTATTACCTCGGACTAGATGGTTATGTTCAAACCAATCTCGCTGTATATAGGGTTGAAATATACTCGCGCACGGCGTAGTAACCACTTCATTTCTTTTATCGCATTGGTCTCAATGATCGGTCTCACGCTCGGTGTAGCAGTCCTCATTACAGTTTTGTCTGTCATGAATGGTTTTGACCGAGAGTTGAAAAATCGCGTCTTGGGGATGGTTCCTCAAGCCACTGTTTCTTCGACGCAAATTCTAACAAATTGGCCTGAACTTGCAAAGCAGATTGAGCGGCATGAACACGTTCAAGGTGTGGCTCCTTTTACCCAGTTACAGGGGATGCTCACGGCTCAAGGGCAAGTTGCCGGAATTATGGTCAGCGGAATTGAACCAAAGTATGAGAAGAAAGTTTCGATCATCCAGAACCATATGGTCGAGGGTAGTATTGATAACCTGAAAAAAGGTGAATTTGGGATTGTTTTAGGCAAACAGATGGCAGATGCCATGGGCGTAGGCTTGAACGATAATATTACCTTGGTTCTACCTGAAGCGACGCCTTCACCAGCGGGTGTTGTGCCACGTTTTAAACGCTTTAAAGTGGTTGGGATCTTCAGCATTGGTGCAGAAGTTGATTCGATGATGGGTTATATTGCCTTGAACGATGCTTCAACCTTGTTACGTCTGCCAGATGGTGCACAAGGCGTACGTATGAAGCTGGATGACATTTTCGCAGCGCCTCAGGTTTCTCAGGAAATTGTGCGTGATTTACCGGGTAACTTCTATGCCTCTGACTGGACTTATACCCACGGTAATCTGTTCAGCGCAATTCAGATGGAAAAAGCAATGGTCAGCTTATTATTATTCCTGATTGTCCTGGTCGCAGCATTTAATATCGTGTCTTCACTGGTAATGGTGGTCACAGATAAAAAATCCGACATCGCAATTTTACGTACTTTGGGTGCTTCACCTGCCACGATTACCCGAATCTTTATGGTTCAAGGTACTGTGATCGGCGTAATCGGAACTTGTGCGGGTGCCATTCTCGGGATTATTGCCGCCACCAGTATTAGTAGTTTTATTGGCTGGTTAAACAATTCACTTGGCCTGAATATGTTTGATGCTTACTTCATCAACTATTTACCTTCTTATCTGCGCTGGCAGGATGTGGTCGTGATTGTAGTTCTGTCACTTGCCTTAAGTTTCCTAGCCACTATTTATCCAGCATTCCGTGCTGCTAAAATTCAACCGGCGGAGGCATTGCGTTATGAGTAATCTGGTTCTGGATGCCCAAAATATCGAGAAATCTTTTACAGATGGAAAATCTACGGTTGATGTGATCAAAGGGATTTCATTGCAGGTAAAGGCCGGGGAATTTGTTTCTATTGTCGGTTCAAGTGGTTCCGGTAAAAGTACCTTGTTGCATATTCTGGGAGGATTGGATCGTCCTTCTGCCGGACAAGTGATGGTCAATGGCCGCCGTTTTGACAATTTATCTGAAGCAGAACGCGGCTATGTCCGTAATGAAAATTTGGGCTTTGTATATCAATTCCACCATTTATTGCCAGAGTTTACTGCACTAGAAAATGTCGCGATGCCTTTAATGCTTCGTAAAAACGTCAAGTTTAAAGAGGCTAAACAGCAGGCAGAATACTTGCTGGAGCGTGTTGGATTAACCCATCGTTTAACCCATCAACCGGGCGAACTTTCAGGGGGCGAGCGTCAGCGTGTAGCACTGGCTCGTGCCGTGGTGACCAAGCCGAAGTTAATGATGGCAGATGAGCCAACAGGTAACTTGGACCGTAAAACAGCCGATAAAATCTTTGAGTTGCTGACTGAATTACGTAGTGAATTCAATATGGCCATGTTAATTGTGACCCATGATGAACAATTGGCACATTCGGCAGACCGGATTCTACATATGCGTGATGGTCTATGGATGAATGACTAATTACAGAAATAATCTTCTTTAATTGAAGCTCACTTCGGTGGGCTTTATTATTGCCTGAAAATAATAATAAAAAAGAAAATCTTCATGTTGCAATGGTTGTGTCTGGGCTGGATTTTAGGCCTTGCCAGTATGGGAAAATCTTTTCTGAATATTGAGTTGAATTCAATCTCAGTGATATTTCTTGCTGTGCTCTTTTATTTCTGTAGTTCCAAGCTCAATACTGTTCTGAAAAAGCCCTTACATAAAGGATTGCTGGTAAGTACCTGTATTCTACTCGGGACATTTTTGGGATATGGTTATGCCAATCAACAGCTCAGCCAACGGCTATTGAATGTCGAGCATGAAGTACTGCAGAAAGACATTATCGTTTATGTCAAACGCTTGAATAAACTCGGTGAACAATCCATCCAGCAGCCTTTGGAAGTATTAAACCTCGATGGACGCACCGTAACCTGGATGGGTTTTCTACCTAAAACCTCATCGAATACTTCACAACTATCAGCGAATCATGAAAATAATGCACTTGAACTGGGGCATTATTACCGGCTGCAAGGGCAGGTACGTCCTAATCACAGTTATGCAACGCCCGGTGCTTTTGATGCTGAAAAATGGGCACTGCAACAGAATATGATGGCAGGTTTCCGGATCAAACAGATAGAGCAACTTGATTCAGCTACTGTTTCTACACTGGGGTATAGTCAGTTTATTCGAGAGCAAAGAGCTTTAACTCAGCAATTTCTACTTTGGGTAGAGAAGAAGCGGCTGCAATTAAGAGAGTTCATAGCACGACAACCTGTACAAAATAAAGGTTTGCTTCTGGCTTTGCTCACCGGAGATGAAAGCCTTTTAAATCCTGCAACTGAACAGCAATTTCGACGTATGGGTATGAGTCACTTACTGGCGATTTCCGGACCACATGTGCTGATCTTTGCCCTGATGGTCTGTACTATGCTTCGGCTACTTGTCGCACGAAGTATGCCTCAGCTTTATCTAAGATGGCCACGCCAGTATTTTCTGGCTTTACCTTTTCTGTTTTGTGTGGTGCTGTACTGTGCCTTTGTGGGTTTTGAAATCCCGGCAATCCGCACTCTGCTGATCTGTATGATTGGTGTCATCCTCATGCTGCTTCGACAAAATCTGCAGGCTTTAAAACTTCTGATTCTGAGCGCCGCCTTACTGTTATTCATTGATCCCTTTAGTATCTTGTCCGCGGCTTTCTGGCTATCCTATGGGGCCTGTTTTGTATTGCTCAGAATTTATCAGACCATTCAACAGCGACCATCCGAGCAAAATCAGACAGCAATACAAAAACTGTATTTTGCAGCTAAAGTGCTAGTGGAATCACAGTGGAAAATCTTTCTCGCTTTATTTCCTTTAATGATGCTGTTTTTTAAGCAGATTGCCTGGATCACACCGTTCAGCAATTTGGTCGCAATTCCCTGGATCGGTCTTTTGATTGTACCGATCGATATTCTGGCAGCAATTCTCTTTTTTATCGCTGAACCGGTCTCAAGCATGCTATTTCAGCTTAATGATCTGTTGCTGAATATCCTGTTGGGCTTCTTAAATCTGCTGGATCACTGGTTTAAACCGCAGTTAATTCCAGTTGCAATGAATCACTGGATGATTGGGCTATGTATTCTGTCTTTGCTGATTTTATTCTTACCACGAGGCGTATTACCAAAATCCTGGATAGCTGTCGCGGCGGTACCAGTTTGTGTTCCTCAATTTAATCATCCGCCATTTCAGCTTTCGGTGCTGGACGTCGGGCAAGGGCAGGCGATATTCTTTCGTTATGGAACTCATAACATGATGATCGATATGGGCGGTTATTATGATGAGGAAAAATTTAGTATTGGGAAGCAGGTAATCATGCCATTTCTGTCGGTACAAGGTGTTTCTCAACTGGAGCAGGTGATTTTAACGCATCTGGATCAGGACCATAGTGGTGCTTATCACAGCATTAAAGACCAGCTCAAGATTAAGAATATCTATGCCAATGAAGTGACCGAAACTGCAGCCTCTTCAAACTTTCAATTATGTTATCAGGGACAGCGGTGGCAATGGCAGAATGATGTGCAGATTAAGGTCATTGCACCAAAACTAGAACAATTAAATACTGCTAATTTCAATAAAAATGACCTGTCTTGTGTAGTGTATTTGCAGCTCAAAGATGTCTGGCCTTATCAGAATTTTCTGCTGATGGGAGATGCAGGTTGGCAGACTGAATATCAGTTACTCAAAGACTACCCCGATTTAAAAGTGGATGTCTTGGTCTTAGGCCATCATGGCAGTCAGCACAGTTCAGCTTATCAATTCTTGCAGCACTATCGTCCTAAACTGGCGATTGCGTCTGCTGGAAAATTTAATCGTTACGGGCATCCAAGTCAGTTGACTCAACAGCGTCTCAAAGAATTGGATATTCCTCTATTGACTACAGCAGAGCATGGCAGCCTGCATTTTCATCAGCAAGGAACTCAAATCATTCTAGAAACTGAAAGAAGTCGCTGGAAATGGTTACAAAAACAAAATCTAACTGACTGATTCTAGAGATGGTTCAACAGCAGCCAGATTAGAAGTTTTTAACTGGTTCACTTTGGACAAAGCTTGGTTATGATCAAGCTTATAAATATTTCCCAGATCTTCGTGAGCTCTAAAGCGTTTATAGCTCCAGTGATAATGTTCAGGATGACGCTGAATCAGGTTTTCAATCGTGTTGATGATGATGCCTGTACCTTGATTAGCATTTCCCTGATAAATTTTTTCATCTATGGCCTCGATATGAATATCAAAGCCAGCATCCTCATTACGCAGGGCATAAAGGAACAGGGCACGAGCTTTAGTTTTCTGGATCAGCTTGGCACTCAGATTGCTGGTAGCTAGAGGAACACCAAAGTAAGGAATATATTCACCGCCAACGTTGGGTGTATGATCCGGCAGAATGACAGTGGTGCCACCTTGCTTCAAGGCTTTGAAAATCTGTCGTACACCAGACTCATCTGTCGGCACCAGATTGGCCTGTTCGCGACTACGAGCTGCACGTACAAACTGATCCGCTGCCTGATTTTTTACAGGCTTATACATGATGGTCATTGAAGTGAATTGCGCAACATAGGCATTCATGATTTCCCAAGTGCCAAAGTGCGGCACAATTAGTACCAGACCTTTATTTTGTGCCAAGGCATCATGCAGTAAATCTTCGCCTATAACCTTATGCACTCTCTCAATATTTTTCTGATTACTCGAACCCCAAATACTGAAAAATTCGAAATAAGACATCAGTTCATTGCGAATCGCGGCACGGGTAATCCGTTCTCTTTCCTGTGTCGACAGTTCAGACAAACTGATCTCAAGGTTCAGGCGAATTACATCAGAAGTTTTAGAAACTTTAAAAATATTAACGATTAAGGCAAGAATACGCGCAATCCATCGGGAAACTGAAAGCGGTTGGCGGCTAATATATTTGAGTAAACCGTAAGCTGAATTCTTTGAGCTGCGTTCAGTCATTGAGTTGTAATATTGATAAAATAAAAAAGAATAGCACTTATTATAGGCGAAAACGGTTTCTTTAGACAGAATTACCCTTTTCGGTGTATATAATGGGTTCAATATAAATTAATTTATTGGATTATTTATGTCCGATTGGCCACCAAAACCTGAAAATCAAATACAAAATACGCAACAACCAGTTAAACCGACTGGCCCAGAATGGAAACTGCTGGAAAAAGCAGTTTTAGCTTCAGTAGAAGAGCAACGACGGGCACGTCGCTGGGGGATCTTCTTTAAATTTCTAACCTTTGCTTATCTGCTGGTTGTCATTCTTGCGCTGGGTAAAGGCTGTAGCATGAGTGCTTCTGATCCAAGTGCAGGCGCAGGTGCACACATTGCTGTGGTTGATATTATTGGCACGATTGCCGCAGACAAGCAAAGCGTAAATAGTAGCAATACCATCAAATCACTCAAAAAAGCCTTTGAAAACAAGCAAAGTAAGGCTGTTGTTTTAAATATTAATTCACCGGGTGGTTCACCAGTCCAGTCAGATGAAATCTGGCAGGAAATCCAGTATCTGAAAAAACAGCATCCTGAGAAAAAACTCTATGCCGTGATTGGTGATACCGGAGCTTCTGGTGCTTACTATATTGCATCCGCTGCAGATGAAATCATTGTCAATCCATCGAGTCTGGTCGGTTCAATTGGTGTGATCATGCCGAACTATGGTGTGAATAACCTGCTGCAAAAACTTGGAGTTGAAGACCGCACCATGACTTCAGGTGAAAATAAAGCTTTGCTGTCCATGACACAGCCGGTTGATCCTGCGCAAAAAGCGCATGTACAAGGTGTGCTGGATAATGTGCATGGTCACTTTATTAATGCTGTAAAGCAGGGACGTGGAGCTAAATTAAAATCGACTGATCCTGCTATTTTCTCAGGTCTGTTCTGGACCGGTGAACAGGCGGTGAAATTGGGTATTGCAGACCGTATTGGCAGTTTAAATACTTTGAAGCGTGAACTAAAAACTGAAAAAGCACTGAACTACACTATTGAATATAGTCCATTTGAGTCAGTACTGGGTCGTATGGGTTCATCGATTGGTGAAGGAATTGCAACTTCAGTGGCACAGAAACTTCAGTCAGAAAATAAAACGACCTTACAATGAAACCATTGATTCATTTTGCGCACGCCAATGGCGTGCCATCTAAAGTCTATCAAAAGCTGTTTGAAGGACTACAAGATGATTACGATATTATCTATGTGCCGTTATTAGGGCCTGATAAGCGTTATCCGATTGATAATCACTGGAAAAGTCTGACTCAGCAGGTGATTGACAGTATTGTGCGCCAATCTCATGGACGTCCGGTAATTGGTTTGGGGCATTCATTAGGTTCAGTCCTGAGTTTTCAGGCCTCCTTACAGCGTCCGGAACTTTTTTCGCAAATGATTATGCTTGATCCGCCGATGATCATGGGCAAAGAAGCCTTTGCGTTGCATATTGCAAAAACTTTTCGCTTAAAAGCACTGGACCAGATGTCACCTGCAGGTTTGTCGAAACGCCGTCGTGATCATTGGGAGTCTCGGGAACAGGCAGCTGAACTGCTACGACCGAAAGGCTTTTATCAGGATTTTGATGCAGATTGCTTCCAGGCTTATATTGACTATGCCTTAAAGGATGATCCGGTTCGAGGTGGAGTTGAACTCACCATTCCTAAAATGGATGAAGTGAATATCTTTAGAACCAATCCATCGCTATGGTGGTTACCTCAGGCAAAACCAAAAGTACCAGTACATCTGGTGGTTGCCAAGAAAGGTCCATTTTTGGCGCGCAGATTTCCGCAGCAAGTGCAAAAGAAATTTGGCATTCCATTTACAGTAGTAGATGGTGGGCATATGTTCCCATTAGAGCAGCCTGAGCAAGTAGCGAGTCTGGTCAAACAACTGATTCAGCAACTGTCTGCTTAAAGTTCACCTCATCTAAAGAAATAAAAAAACGCATCCGAGGATGCGTTTTTTATATTTGGACTTTTAGAATTTGCAGAATTGAACAGGTTCTTGCATTTTTGCATTACGATACAACACACCTTGTTCAGTATGCTGAATTGTCCCATTACAGATCCATTCTACCACTTGTGGGTAAATCAGATGTTCCAGTACATGTACCCGCTGAGCTAAAGTGTGAGCCGTATCTTGATGCGATACTTTTAACACACCCTGTGCTAAGGCTTGGCCGGCATCCAGTTCAGGAGTGACATAATGCACTGTACAACCATGCAGAACATCACCAGTATTCAGGACACGCTGATGGGTATGCATGCCTTTGTAATGTGGCAAAAGAGAAGGGTGAATATTCAGCATTTTCCCTTCCCAGGCTTTCACAAATTTTTCACTTAAAATTCGCATAAAGCCCGCAAGTACCACTAGATCAACATCCCAGTCCAGAAGCTGCTGATGCATGACATCATCAAAAGCTTCCCGGCTTGGATACTGCTTATGTTCAATGACTGCAGTCGGAATTCCTGCTTTATGAGCGCGCTCTAAAGCAAATGCTTCAGGCTTGTTGGAAAGCACCCCGACAATTTCTCCTGACAGATTGGCATCAATCAGGGCTTGCAGGTTCGATCCACTGCCTGAAACAAGTACAGCAATTTTAATCATGCGAAATTACGCGAAGATCACACGGATTTTTTCGTCAGCGCCTTCTACAGACTCGGCATTATCTGCAATATGACCCATGGTCCATGCTTTCTCGCCCAAACCGTTGACTAGCTCAACAGTTTTGTCTGCTTCTGCTGCATCAACAACAAGAACCATACCTACGCCACAGTTAAAGGTACGATACATTTCAAACTGCTCTACACCACCTTCACGTTGAAGAAGTTTGAACAGCTCAGGCCATTCCCAAGAAGATTCATCTACGACTGCTTGAGCACCGTTTGGTAATACGCGAGGCAGGTTGCCTGGTAAACCGCCACCCGTGATGTGTGCCATCGCATGTACATCAACCTGTTTTAGCAGTTCAAGAATAGATTTCACATAAATGCGTGTTGGTTCCATTGCAACATCTGCAAGTGGACGACCATCAACGATTTGATTCAGGTCAACATTTTTAACTTCAAGAATTTTACGAAGCAACGAATAACCGTTTGAGTGTGCACCAGAAGATGCAACACCAATGAGTACATCACCCGCTTTTACTTTAGAGCCATCAATAATTTTGCTTTGCTCAACTACACCGACACAGAAGCCTGCAAGATCGTAATCTTCACCTTCGTACATGCCTGGCATTTCAGCAGTTTCACCACCAACCAGTGCACAGCCTGCAAGTTCACAGCCAGCACCGATTCCTGTTACAACATTTGCAGCCACGTCCACATTTAGGTGACCAGTCGCATAATAGTCCAGGAAGAACAGTGGTTCAGCACCACAAACGAGAAGGTCGTTCACACACATTGCAACCAGATCTTGACCAATGGTGTCATGACGGTTCAAATTCAGTGCCAGACGTAATTTTGTACCAACACCATCTGTGCCTGATACGAGAACAGGTTCTTCATAACCTTTAGGGATCTTACAAAGGGCGCCGAAACCGCCTAATCCGCCCATTACTTCAGGACGTTTAGTACGCTTAGCGACGGACTTGATTCGGTCGACTAACGCGTCTCCCGCTTCAATATCGACACCTGCATCTTTGTAGCTTAAACCAGTGTTTGGGGTAGAAGTTGAGTTGCTCATAATGAAGTCTCCGCATTCGCGCGGGGGATTATAACCTGAATATGCAAAACTCTTATGGTATTTATGCCCTAAAATGCTATCTTTATTAAAATATTTTACTTTTTATAACGATTAATAGAGAGAAGGCGAAACTTTATGGTAGATCGCACATTGCGTCGCGTGTTTATCCTAGCTGGGATAGCTTTGTTGTTGTGGATTCTATATTTACTAAAACCCGTTGTAATTCCATTTGTTGCAGCGTTTTTAATGGCTTATCTGTTCAGCCCGCTGGTAGATAAACTGCACGATATCGGTCTGCCGCGTTGGCTCTCTATTAGTATCGTTTTTACTGGAATCGGGATCGTTATGATCCTGGCGATCTGGTATCTGGTGCCGTTGATCTGGCAGCAGCTGATTTATGCGCGTGACAATATACCTGCGGTCATTGGCTGGATTAATTCAACCTTTTTGCCATGGTTGTCGAATACCTTCAATGTCGTTGAAATGGAAATTGATACCACACAGATTTCTGATGTGGTCATGGACTATGTGCAAACCAATTATAGTGCTGACAGTATTCAGGCCTTCCTGCTACGCCTTGCACAATCTGGAATTAACTTCTTGCAGATTGGCGGTACGATTGTCCTGATTCCAATTATTGCATTCTATTTCCTGCTGGATTGGGATCGTATGCTGGAAAGCTTGCGTCGCCTGATTCCACGCCCTTATGAAGAAAGCACCTTAAGAATTGTAGGTGAATGCCACAGTGTGCTGGGCGCCTTTGTCAAAGGACAGTTTCTGGTGATGATTCTGCTGGGAATTGTTTATGCAGTGGGCTTACAACTGATTGGTCTTGAAGTCGGTTTGATTATCGGTATGGTGGCAGGCCTGGCCAGTATTATTCCTTATCTGGGATTTGCGGTCGGGATCATTGCAGCTGTCATTGCGACCTTCCTGCAATTCGGGATTGACTGGTGGCAACTGGTTCTGGTTGGTGTGGTCTTTATGGTCGGTCAGGCGGTAGAAGGTTATGTACTGCAACCATTCCTGCTTGGCGATAAAATTGGCTTATCACCAGTAGCAGTTGTATTTGCGGTACTGGCGGGTGCTCAACTGGCGGGTTTCATGGGAATGCTAATTGCATTGCCGGTTGCAGCCGTCATTGTGGTTCTATTGCGACATGCACGTGAATATTACGAACATACACACTTTTATGGAAATCAGGCAGTCGTCATGAATGATCCGGCTACAGGTTCCATAAGCGTAGAAACTTCAGACTTAGATGTTGATATTGAAATGAAAAAGTCAGAAGCAAAACCACTGCAAGAGGGAAAGAAATCAAGTAAGATGGATGTACCTCTTCATAAAGACTCATAAGGCCATCAGAATCATATGCGTCAATTGCAGCTAGATATAGAACCTCAACTCGATGCTCGAATTAGTGATTTTTCGGGCCCGGGATGGGGTCATGTAATTGACGCAGTCCGACAGCTGCATGCAGGCCTAATCAGCCGCTTTTATGTGTATGGCGGAGCTGGAACAGGGAAAAGTCACTTACTCTCTGCCATTTGTGATTCTTATCTGGAAATCGGTAAGACTGCTATACAGGTGTCTTTGCTGGAGCTTCTGGATGCGCCTACTGAAGCCATTACTTCGCTGGACCGGTTTGACCTGATCGCACTGGATGATATTGAAGCCATTAGTGGGGTTCCACACTGGCAACGCGCCGTTTTTCACTTGATTAATTATAATGATGAAGGCGGTGGTCAGCTGGTATTTTCTTCCCGTTTTGCACCCATTGAGTTAAAGCTTGAATTGCCCGATTTGCAGTCCCGACTCACGCAGGCAGTCAGTGTCCGTGTCCCAAATGGCAGTCTTTATGCGGACCGATTTACCTTGGTATCCTCGGTATTGGACCGACGCGGTATTCATCTTGATCCACAGATTTTTGATTATTTGCTAAATCACGGACCACATCAAACTTCCGTGCTTCTACAAACATTAGAACAGATTATTCAATTACTTAAAGGCGAAAAGCTGAAGGTCAGCAATGCTAACCTGCGGCAGATTTATGCATTAATTGATGAATATCGTTAAATTATAAAACATCTTGAGTAATTACTCAGTCTATGCGAAAGTAAGGCAAAATAATTCGCTGTTGCAAGGAAGATGCAACTTTAGAAGAAAAAGAAAGAAATAAAAAATTAAGGAGAAGGGTATGCTCAAGAAGAGCATAGGCATGGCTTTGCTATGTATGGCGGGGCAGGCATATAGTGCAGAAATTATTGTAACTACCACAGAAGATATTGAAAAAGATGACAAGGAATGTTCACTTCGAGAAGCTGTTGAATATGTGAATCGTGGCCTGGCTAAAGAAGGTTATATGGGCTGTGGTGGCGAAAATGCTATTGGCACCATTATCTTAAAAGAAAAAACGACCTATGTACTGAATAAGCATATCCCGATCAAGAAATCAGTAACGATTAAATCTATCGCAGAAGTAGATGGTGAATTTAGTAGTACCGATAAGGTAATGGGGTTATATAACGCTCATATTCAAATGAAAGGGACAGATAATCTCTTCCGTATTAGCAATGATGAAGAGCTGATTCAAGTCAATTTAAAAGAACTCGACCTTGAAGGTTGCGGTAAAAGCAGCTGTGCCGAACAAGGTGGCCTAATTCATAATAAAGGTAAATTGGTGATTGATTACAGCCGCTTATACAAGGGAGCTGCGAGTCAAGGTGGTGCCATTTATAATGTGGGGAAATTTGGCCAGAATCTGATTGCTTTTGCCGAAATAAAAACCAGCCTGATTGAAAATAATCAGGCGCAACAGGGTGGCATACTCTATAGCCAGCTTCCATACTTTCTGGTTTATCAAAGCGTTTTAAAGAATAACCAGACGCTGAATAATAATGCTACCAATATTTATACAGCGGGCCAAGTCGATAATCCTGCCGATATTCAATCCATTAATGCTGAAGTCCTAAGCAGTACCCTGTTAAAAAATAAGGGAGCACTGATCAATGTGATTGATGGAGTGGGAATCAATAACCTGACAATAGTGGACAATACAGGTACAGCACTACGTATTAGTGCCCCGAATGGTAAAGCCTATGTGGCGAACAGTATTATTTTAAGAAATGGTACGCAGGATTGTCAGATTGAAACTACGGATAAAAGTACGATTCACAATAACCTGGTAACAGCATCTTGTGGTACAGGTGATGCTGCGTATCCAAACCAGATCTGGACAGGTACTCGCTTGTTTGCAGAGGCTTCAGATCAAAGTGAAGGTATCTGTCTAAATTTAAAACAAAATAGCGATGCTATTCTATGTCCTTATAGCGTTCCTAAAGATCAGTTCTTGGGCTATCTACGTCCTCGTATCCTGTTGAATTATAATCAGGTTAGTGATTCACCGATTGTAAATAGAGGGACTAGCTACAATAGCAGCAATCCTTCAGTCAGCTGTGAGGCGTCAGACCAACGCGGTGTAGACCGTTTACTAGATAACTTATTTTGTGACCGTGGTGCGATTGAAATTACAGTTCCAACATCTACCAATCTGGTTGGACAGGATCTTCTAAAAGGAGAGACTGCAAAGTTTTCAATTGAATCTGCTTTAGGAGATAGTGATTTAATTCCTAAAGAGCAATGCAATAACATTATTGGAGAGAATCCAAAGGGTGAGCCTTGGCAAGATGGCTGCTTACAGGTTATCCAAACCAAAACTGTTTCCAAGGGCAAAACAGTCATTGATATTGATGGGAATGTTGTTTATACCCCAGATTCACAATGGCATGGTGCTGACATTTTTGAAATTCAGGTAGTTACTTCATCTACACGATTTAATAAGTCCAAACCTTATCTGGTTTTAAGTACCCAGATTGTACAGGAACCTAAAAATGAAATGAAAGACAAGTCTGTGAAAACCTCTGGTGGGGCATGGGGAATCGCTGGCTTAATGGGCTTGATAGGGTTGATCGGCCTACGTCGCAGATTAAAAGATTAAGGAAAAATCATGAAAAATTATAAAAAAGGACTGTTTACAGCCATGATTTTATCTGCCATGAGTTTAATGGCAGCCGAAGATAAAACCATATATGTCACTACATTTGCTGACGAGGACGGGGAAAATACCAGTGCCTGTTCCTTGCGTGAAGCCATTAAGACAGCCAAGCTGGATAAATCCTATGGAGGATGCAATGTTGGCCGTACATTGCGTAATGATGGTTCCGCTCCAGATGTCATCCAACTCGAAGCTGGGGAATACAAACTCAATAGTGAAATTATTGTTGAATCCCATGTCAATATTTTGGGAAAATCACCCTTCAATTATACTCAAAGAAGCCCTATTACCTTTTTATATCCAACACGTGAGGCTTTAACAACCACCATTTCAGGCCAAGGGAAAACTCGCTTATTTAATACGGTCGCTAGCCAAGCCAGCATGGTGGTAAATGGTGTCATCCTGAAAGATGGTTATGCTGCAAAAACCAGTCTGGATAAAGGTAATGGTGGAACATTTTATGTCGCCGGTCCTCTAAGCCTCGTGAATAGTGAAATTGTAAATTCACGAGCGGCTGCAGAAGGGGGAGCAATTTATGCAGTAGCGATGAATAATGAAAAAGTTATCAGGATTCAGGATTCCTTAATTCATCAGAATAAAGCAGCTACATATGGCAGTGTCTTGGCTATGGATTGTGTGGGGAATTTGGGCAGTACAGAGACCAAGCTAGAAATTAGCGCAAGCAGCATTGTCAAAAATGGTTCTACTGATACGGCCAGTATTCTGGACTTCTGTGGTTATGCCAAAGCTGATATTAGTAACTCTACGATTGCAAAAAATACGACCAGTACTACAGGTCATATTTTCCGAATGGCCAATGAAATCAGCCGTCCATTAAGTTCTTACTTCACTTTTAGTGCTATTAATAACACGATTGTCGAAAATACTGCTCGCTCTACCATCTTTTATGACAATACTGGTAATTCGAGTCTGGCTTATAACGTGTTGGCCTTTAACCAGGGCTTGTCTTGTGAATATGCCTTGAATGGTGGGAATCCAAGTAAAGAACAAGGTGTAGATTTATTTACTGCTTATAATGCGATTCATACAAGTGGTTCCTCACGCTGTATATTACCTGAACTGGCAGAAAACAGTGTTTCAACGAATATTGATGTATCCAGTAATCAGATCACAGATCTATTAACTGCTTATATCGAACCTTCTGTAAATAACCGTTATTTAGGGATGTATTATCCTATTGATCGACAATCGAATACGGATCTGGTCAATATCGGTACAGAAAGTTGTGAAGAAACTGATCAGCGTGGAATTGAGCGGTTGACTAAGGCAACCTTATTATTTAATCCGGACGCAAAAAATTCCTGTGAAATTGGGTCGGTAGAAATCCGGCGCTTAACTGCAGCAGATATTTCTGGCCTAAAAAATAGTTCTTTAACAGAGTTGCTGGATTATTATCAGGAAAATATTGATGATATTAATTCTATTCTGGCCGATAAGAATACAAAACCTGAGGAAATACAGGGCTTAAAGGAAGAGCTAAAAGAATATGAGGATCTTTTAAAATATACCAAGCAATACCAGAAATATCGTGCCATATACGTTAATCCATTTAGTTTGGTCATGCCTCAAGAAACTTTAAATAATACTCAAGTACAAGCTAAAGCATTAAATTCACAAAATTATGAAATTACAGTGCAATCTTTAGGTGTAGGGTCTTTATCTGGATCAGGCAGTTCATTAATTGTTCAAGGTGCGCCGAATGACCCAAATTTAAAATGTGAATGGAAGCCTGACTTAAACCGTATCATGATGTATCGTACTGATGGCAAAGTAACCAGTCTCTCGGATACGGAGTATTGCCGTTATACAATTAAAGACAAGCAGACAGGTGCCAGCAGTACAGGTATTTTGCAGGGCGCATTTGTAAATATTAAACCGATTGTAAAAAATGATGAATATAGAATTAGCGCAGAGAACAATCTGACCGTAACTGTGAATCCATTAGAGAATGACAGCGATGATGGTGATGGTCCACGGATGAATGGCAAGGCTGCTTTCTATCGTGATAAAGATGGTCGTGAGATTCCAATTCGCATTGTCAAGCTTCCTGCCGGAGTAAACCTTTCCGCAGAGCGAGAAGGACCATGCCCAGGAAATTTTGCAGGTGAAACCTGCTATGGTGGAAAATTAACCTTTAGTGTGAAAAATACTTTTAGTCAGTCAGATTATGATATGCAGTATCATGTTTTTGATGCAGATGAGTTGATGTCAGATACAGCTAGAATTAACTTAAAAAATACGGCTAAAAATACCAATACATCATCAAGTGGTGGTGGTCCATTTGGAATTTGGGGATTGTTCGGATTATTAGGTCTGGCAGGATATCGCCAAATTAGAAAATAATTGCAGCATGAAAAAAGCCTCCAGATGGAGGCTTTTTTATTTAACTTAAATTAATGAATTTTAGGTTGAGTGAGTTGCTGGTATTTCTGGATATATTCTTCACGGATCGCCAGTCGTTCTTCTGGTGTTGCTTTTTGCATCCGTGCCCCTAACTCCTTACGTTCCTGGCTGCTCATCATTTGCCAGGTTTCACGCATACGCTGCTTTTCAGCTTCAGGAAGCTGGGTGAACCAATCCATGCGTTGCTGTAAATTAATACGTTGCTGTTCAGGCATTTCTTTTAAGGACTGATAACGTTTAATTAATGCCAGTTGCTCGGAATCAGAAAGTGTATCCCAGGTTTCGTTGACCTGCGTATTGGCATCTTTGGAAAAAATCCAAAAACGTTCAAATCCCGCAAAGCTGGTTTGCAGGAAGCTGAATGCACAAAATGCAATTGCTAATCTTTTAGCTGCCATGTGGAACTTTGTCCTCACCTAAAACCATTAACATTTCCAGATCTTCAAGCATCTGTGGGGAGAGTTTGGGGGTAGATACTGCCTGAGTCTGAGGTTCGTTATGGCTGACAATATTCGGTAGCACTACCACGCCAGCAATCGCAGCAGCCAGAGCAAAGCCAGACATTTTTAGAAATGCAAAGCGTGAATGTTGTGCGTCCTGAATATGCTCCAGCACATGATTCATCACCACCGGTTTATCCTTGTGGTGCTGTGCCAGTCCATCAAGTTTGGAAGTTACTTGCTTTAAGAAATCATCTTGCTTCATTCGGATGATCCTCCCAGATATGGATTTAAGTGTGCTAGAGAGGCACGTAGACCTTGAATAGCACGGTGATAATGGGTTTTCACACTGCCTTCTGTACAGTTCATAATTTGCGCTGTAGTTTGAGTATCAAAGCCTTCCCAAGCTCTGAGCATAAATGCTTGCTGCTGACGCACAGGTAATTTGGCAATCGCCTCCTGAATTTCTTCAGCAGTTACTGCCTGATCCAGAAATTCTAAAGGTGAGGGCGTAGATTCATCTACCAGATTGTCAAATTCGACTTCGTCGTCATCAAGGCTGACTTTTTTGAAAAAGGAAAAGGGCTGGTTGCGACGTGCTTCTTTACGACGCCAATCCTGTAATTTGTTATTCAGAATCGTATAGAACAGGGGATACCACTCTTCAGTGCTTTTCTCTGCATAAGATTTATGCAAAGCAATAAAAGCTTCCTGAACCAGATCCATTGCGATCCCATGTTGTCCTTGAGTCGCACTTTCCATCATCACCAAAGCACGCCCAGTCACGTCCTGCATGAAATTTTTCAGGCGAGACTCTGCCGTACTCTTTAGAATACTCGCATCTTGTGACTGCAACGGTTTCGGTGCTAAATCCATAGAGATGGAAAATCCTGTCATTGGATACCCACCATTATTCCCAAGTTCATGTGCATATAACGTTGGGAATAACGATTTGGTTGACAATAAAACTTATTATTTTTGTAGTGTAATCTATTTTATAAATACACTGACTGTAATTAAAACAATGTAACCTAAATACCGTATTAGATACGTTGACGCACCATCTCAAAGAAACAGATAGAGCCTGCAATGGCAACATTCAGGGATTCCTGTCCACCTGGCTGTGGAATAGTCACCGCTTCGGCATGTTGCAGGGCATAGTCAGATACGCCTTGACCTTCATTGCCCAGAATCCAGACGCAGGCTTTACGCAAGTCTTTGCTGTACAAGCTGCTAGAACGATGTGAGCTGGTGACATATACCGGAATCTTGAATTGCGGTAAAAGGTCTTCCAGTGCGATATTTTCAAAAGTTTGCAAAGAAAAATGCGCGCCCATACCTGCACGTAATACTCGTGGCGACCAGATAGATGCTGAACCCTTGGTACAAATGACCTGATCAATACCGGCAGCTGCTGCTGAACGTAGCAGGGTGCCAACATTACCGGGATCCTGCACATTTTCAAGGATCAGAGTGTCAGCCGTAAAATCAAGTGCCTGGCTTGAGCTTGGAATATCGACAATCGCCATACATGCAATCGAAGTGCCTAAGGTACTCAGGTCCTTATAAAGCGATTCACCAATGACAAAGACCACACCGGTATATTTGTTTAAAATAATGTCGAAATCAGGATGCGCTAAAGCATGTTCAGTCGTGAAGATCGAATTGATTTTCTTGTTTTCATGTAACCATGCAAGACACAGGTGCGTGCCTTCAAGCACAGTCTGTCCTTGTTTTTTTCGATAAGAATTCTGTTCAATTAAACCGCGTAAGTGTTTAATTTTAGGATTGTCTTTGGATTCAAGGAAGATGGTTGGCATAAGAAGAAAGTCCACGGC
Source organism: Acinetobacter sp. YH12046 (assembly GCF_013419905.1). Taxonomy (NCBI): domain Bacteria; kingdom Pseudomonadati; phylum Pseudomonadota; class Gammaproteobacteria; order Moraxellales; family Moraxellaceae; genus Acinetobacter; species Acinetobacter sp. YH12046. Next base: position 54,022 of record NZ_VOZF01000010.1, on the reverse strand, counting down.
AGTCAATCAGAGATCAACTGCCGTTTAAAAATTAGTGGTGGTAGCTGGTCACAAGCTCAACTTCATTTTTTGAGCCAATGATGACAGGAACACGTTGATGCAGATTTGTAGGTTCGATTTCAAGAATGCGGACACGACCAGTCGTTGATGCACCGCCAGCCTGTTCCATCAGCATACTCATTGGATTGGCTTCATACATTAAACGTAAACGACCTGCTTTCGTTGGGTCTTTTAAGTCGTATGGGTACATGAAGATTCCGCTACGGCACAGAATACGGTGAATATCGCCGACCATACAAGCAACCCAGCGCATATTAAAATCTTTGGCGCGAGGACCTGTTTTACCTGCCAGCAATTCATAGATATAACGTTGTACCGGCGCTTCCCAGTGACGCTGGTTCGATGCATTGATTGCATATTCTTTAGTATCAGCAGCTACCTGAATCGCTTCAGAAGTCAACAGGAACTCTTGAGTTTCAGGATCGAAAGTGAAGAATACCACACCGGCACCCACAGTCAGTGCCATCATGGTTGATGGGCCATACAGCACATAACCAGCAGTAACCTGATTGACACCAGCCTGCATGAAGTCTTCTGCCTGAGTTACACTATTTTTTGCAGGAAGAATTGAAAAGATGGTACCCACACACATGTTGATATCAATATTGCTTGAGCCATCAAGTGGATCGAACAATACTAGATATTGACCATTTTCCTGTGCTGAAGTGAATTCATCCAGTTCTTCAGATGCTAAACCGCCTACATGTGGATGTACTTTTAATGCATCAATCAGATAATCATTAGAAATCACGTCCAGTTTCTTTTGCTCTTCGCCTTGAACATTTTCATGCTGAGCACTACCTAATACACCCGCTAGAGCACCTTTTTGCAGGAGTTGGTCAATACGCTTGCAGGTATTTCCAATTGTTTCAATTACTTGTGCAAGTTCAGGTGTGAGGTTCCCGCTTTGTTGTTGTAGGAATTGGGATAAGGTGCGGTATGACATAAGGGAAAAACTCCAAGACTTATAATCGGGGAAAAAAGATCAAAACGATATACGGCTATATTTTAGAGGAGAACGTCCGAAAAGGACAATTAAACTGAATTATTTGTTGTGATTTTGCCCTTGCAACTCCTGTGGAAAGTGCTATGTTGAATCAAAGGAAAAAATGATCATAGGAGCACAGAGATGACAACATTAAAGTTTGATGCGACTCCAACGCCGAGCGAAGCGATTAATCTCGATGAAATTTCTGAAGACAAGATGAAAGAAGCGTGGAAGGATTACGAAGCAAAACCTGAATATAAAAAATTCAATAAACACGACATGATTGAATCCATGCAAACTGCAGAAGAAGGTGAAGGCAAAGAGTAATTTTATTCTTTGATCTTTCAAATATCCCTCTAATAAAAAAGCACTCGATTGAGTGCTTTTTTATGAATGATGTATTATTTAAATGATCACTTATTTTAGTAGTGGTGGAACAGCTTCGTAGTTGATTTCTACACGGCGGTTTTCTTTCCACGCACTTTCATCATGGCCAGGATTAACTGGCATTTCTTTACCATAGCTCACTGCTTCAAGTTGGCCTGCATTTACACCAGAAGTGATCAGGAAACTTTCTACTGCTTTGGCACGACGTTCACCAAGCGCCATGTTGTATTCACGTGTACCGCGTTCATCTGTATGGCCTGTCAGAGCTACACGAGAATTGGCATTTGCCATCAGGAACTGGGCATGTGCTTGCAGAGTACGGATATCGTCATTGCTCAGTTCACTGCTGTCATAGTCAAAGTGAACTACACGTTTAGCTAAATAAGCCTTATTTTCCGCAGTTACACCTTTAGCAGATGCACCGGCCATATTTTGAGCACTTAAAGCTGCATCTTCACTTAGACCTTCAGTGTTTACAGTGGTGGTGCCACTGGTATCCAGGTTGCCAGTTTGGACTTCAGCTGCTGGTTTACGGCTGGCACAACCAGTCATTACGACTGCAGCTGCAAGTAAAGGAAGTGCAAATAATTTTACTTTGTTCATTCTTCATCTCCATGAAGGTTGATTATGGGGTAAAGCATTTATAAATATTGAACTATTATTTTGGTGCCCAAGCAGGTTCGCGGACTTCACCTGTTTCACTTGGCAGATTCATGCGGAACCGGCCATCGAGAGACATAATGGATAACAATCCACGGTTACCTTCGCGAGTGGCATAGACCACCATCTGACCATTTGGCGAGAAGCTAGGTGATTCATCCAGGCTGGTTGGCGTCAGGATATTGGTCACACCTGAGCTAATATCTTGTACAGCCACTTTATAGTTACTGCCACTTGGACGATGAACCAATGCAAGTTTCTTACCATCTGCACTTAAGGTCGCGCGGGCATTAAATGCGCCACGGAAAGTCAGACGTTTGGTACTTTCATTATTGAAATCATAGCGGTAAATCTGCGGAGAACCACCACGATCTGAAGTAAAGATAAATGATTTTCCATCTGGTGCATAACGTGCTTCTGTATCAATTGCGCTATCGTTAGTCATGCGTTTTAACTGGCGTGTTTCCAGATTCATCTGATAGATTTCCGGGTTGCCGTGCATAGATGCAGTGAACAGCATGCTCTTGCCATCTGGAGAGAAGCTTGGTGCACCGTTTAATCCACGGAAGCTGGCCAGCTTTTCACGTTGACCAGTCGCCAGATCCTGTACATAAATGGCCGGACGTTTGGTCTCAAAAGACACATATGCAATTTTTTTCGCATCCGGTGTCCAGGCAGGTGACAGGATTGGATCGCGCGAAGTCAAAATGGTCTTTGGCTGTTCACCATCCGTATCGGCAATCTGCAAGGTATAACGCTGCTCAGGCGTTGCCGGGTTACGTAACACATAAGCAATACGGCCAGTGAAATCTCCCGGAATACCGGTTAATGCCTGATAGATGGCATCACTGATCATATGGGCTGCCTGACGGGTACGTGAAGCAGGAACAGTCAGCAACTCATTCAGTAAGTATTGACGTTTTTCGACATCATACAATTGATACTGAATGCTATAAGAACCATCCGGATTGGTCTTGGATGAACCGGTCACCACATAGGGTACGCCTGCAGCTGCCCAAGCTTCAGCATTTGGCGAATTTAGTTGTGCTGTAGCAGGTAAATTCTTCGAGGCACTGGCAAATTTACCAGAACGATTCAGGTCATTTTCCACCACCGGATAAATACTCTGATCCTGGCTAAAAGGCACAATGGCAATTTTAGGAGCAGCTTCAGGAGCTTTGGTAATTTCCAGATGCAGTTGGGCCTGAGACTGGGTCGCAGTGACCGCACCCAAAGTGGTCATGATTGCAAGGCAGAGTAGGTGTTTGCGTGTCTTTTCCATCATTCGTTATTTACTCAAATCAACGGAGTTATTTATAAGTGATTGGGCTACATCATCGCATGGATTTATGCGAAATAGACCACGAATTTATCATCAAACTGTTATATCACTATGGGGAGTGATTATTATTTAATCTGTTTCAATTGAAGTTTAACTCAAAAAAACAGCCATAACACTTTTTCTTTATTATGGCTGTTTTTCATTAATGAGCTGTAAAGGTTGAAGTAAAACTTCGTGCTTCACGGCGTGCATCCGGATCTGAAGGCATTGGATAAGGTGCAGCAGCACGTACTGCCGCTTCTACACTGGCTTTCATATCTGGATCACTGGCACTCACCACCACAGAAACCACAGAACCACTATCGCTCAAAGTGACCCGAGCAGTCGCTTTCTGGCCTGAGGAGCCCACAGGGGTATCCCATGCACGTCTGATTTTATTTTCGAAATCACGTTTTGCAGTAGAGGCAATTCGCTTAGATTCCGCTTTTTTCTGTGCAGCTTCTTCAGCAGCCTGTTTGGCTGCAGAGGCTTTGGCATCAGCTTCTGCTTTAGCCTTTGCCGCAGCCTCAGCTTTATGTTTAGCATCCGCCTCTGCTTTAGCTTTTGCAGCGGCATCAGCTTTATGCTTGGCATCAGCATCCGCTTTGGCCTTCGCAGCGGCATCAGCTTTACGTTTAGCTTCGGCCTCTGCTTTAGCTTTCGCCGCAGCGTCAGCTTTGTGCTTGGCATCTGCTTCCGCTTTAGCCTTCGCAGCCGCGTCAGCTTTACGTTTAGCTTCAGCCTCTGCTTTGGCTTTTGCCGCAGCGTCAGCTTTATGTTTAGCATCCGCCTCTGCTTTAGCTTTTGCAGCCGCATCGGCTTTACGTTTAGCTTCGGCATCTGCCTTGGCTTTTGCCGCAGCATCCGCTTTTGCCTTGGCTTGAGCCTCTGCTTTTTGCTTGGCGGCTAAATCAGCCTTTTTCTGCGCTTCAAGTTTGGCTTTTTGTGCAGCATCGGCTTTACGCTGTGCTTCTACTTCGGCCTTACGCGCTGCTTCAGCTTCAGCCTTAGATTTTTGTGCAGCCTCTGCTTTGGCTTTGGCAGCAGCCTGTTTTGCCTGTTCGGCGGCTTCAGCACGTTTTGCTGCTTCGGCTGCTTGCTGAGCGGCTTTGGCTTGAGCAAGCTCTGCCGCTTTGGCTTCTTGCTGAGCTTTTTGAATATCGATCTGTGGGGGTGCTGGTGCAGGCTGCGGTGCCGGAGGTGTCGGTGCAGCTGCCGTTGGAACCACAGGTGCAGGCTCTACACTCGGTTCAGCAGTTTGGGTAATTTCTTCTGCAATATTTTCATGTGCAGTTTCTTCAAACTCGGTTTCTTCACGAGTCACCGGCTTGAGGTCTTCAGGTTTAATTAAAACCGTTTTAATCTGTTTTGGCGGTTCAGGTGGCTTACTCATGCCCAGAAAAAGCAGGCCCACCAAAGCAACTGCATGGATTCCTAGCGTAAACCCAATCGCAATTGCTTTCTTCTGAAACGGTGGTTTCTGATAATTTTTCATACTTTATTCTAATGGCTTGGTCAGTAAACCCACTTGGGACAAACCGGCATCTTGCAGGCTTGACATCAAGGCCATCACATCGCCATAAGGGCGGGTGGTATGACCATTGATCACGACATTGAGGACCTTGTTTTCACTTTCAGCAGTGCTTTGCGCTTCTATCAAAGTCTGCGTCAAAGCCTCTAGGGTGATAGGACCTGTGGTTTGATTTTTATATTCCAGAAAATAAGTACCATCTTCTTTTAAAGTAACGATCGTAGGCGCATCTTTGGATTCGATTGGTAAGCCATTGGCTTGCGGCAAATCTACCTTAATGCCACTGGTAATCATTGGGGCAGTCACCATGAAAATGACCAGAAGTACCAGCATCACATCGATGTATGGCACCACATTCATGTCACTTTTCAGTGGTTTTTTAATACGCTCGAAGCGTCCTGAACGTTGAATGGCCATTAGTCATTGTCCTGCGTAGCGCCCACAGATTGACGTTGCAGCAGAGCCACCATTTCTTCAGCGAACAGAGCACGGTCAGAGTACAGTGCTTCACCTTTAGATGTGAAATGGTTAAAGGCTAAAACCGCAGGAATTGCAGCAAATAAACCAATCGCCGTTGCAATCAGGGCCTCTGCAATACCAGGTGCGACAGTGGCCAAAGTAACCTGATCGACATCTGCCAGACCAATAAAGGCATTCATGATGCCCCAGACGGTACCAAACAGACCGACATAAGGAGCGACTGAACCAATACTGGCCAGCGCACCCAAGCCTTGTTCCAGATGCCCCTGATCACGACTTAAACCTACACGCAGAATACGCTCAGTACCTTCAATTGACTGGGCAGTTGGAGCATGGCGTTTTTTAAGTTTAAGGAACTCGCCCAGACCCTGATAGAAGATATCTTCCAGACCAGTACGTTTGGAATTGAGCTGGGCATTGTTATAAAGCGTCTTGAGTTCGGCACCTGACCAGAAAATTTTCTGGAAATGATTGTCATCAGCCTGAGCCTTTTTATAGCTCATGGTTAACTTGGCAATCAGATACCAGCTGTACAACGAGGCTAACAGGAGAGAAAGCATCACCAGTTGTACGACAGGGCTTGCTTGTAAAATAAGATCTGAGACTTGAAGAGATGATTCTAACTGAGTTGCCATAGCTGTTACGTGTGCCAAATAATTTTTTTAGTCTTGTTCCAATTCTTTATGAATCAGTTCGCGGATTTCATCAGGAAGTCGACGTGGTTTCATGTCTGCACTAATACATGCCAACTCGACCTCACCAGATGCAAGCATGATTTCACCACGATAAATATTTTGTTGCAATACAAATGATGAAGCTTTACATGAAATGACACGTGCAGTCACGGTAATCAGGTCATCCATGAGGATTGGGCGCATATATTTGACGTTAATTTTGTGCACAACAAAGTTATAGTCGGATTGATGCCAGTAGTGACTCACTCCGGAAGCACGTAACCATTCAGTACGGGTACGTTCCATATAGCGAATATGGTTAGCGTGGTAGACAATGCCACCCGCATCAGTATCTTCAATATAGACGCGGATATTGAATTCAAAGTGATTCGCCATAGTTTTGTTCCATGCAGATTTTACGAAATTATTGCTTGTTTTTGGAGGCTGGAGCAGGCTTAGAATTTGCCTTATTCATTCCAAAAGTCAAGCAATTTAGCGCGTCAAAGTTTAGCACTGTGAGCTTTGAGACCAATGGCACAAGATGTCAAATCTGGATGGAGTAGGAGCTAAGCCAGTACGGAACGGCCAATTGCTTATTAATACGGCGAAGTAAAAGCATGAATGAGACCAGTCACTCATGCTTGAGGAACTAAGAATCAGCTTTTGTTATTTTGCTTCCAGCTCGCTTGTACCTGATTGGCTACTTTCGGATAATCCAGTATAAAACGGACATGACTTTCTACGCCGGTTCTTAAAGTCGCATCATCGACTATAAAATTCGGGTTATGGTTCGGTGCTGCTTTGGCTGGGTCCTGATCTGCTGGCGTTGCACCGACGAAGACAAACAATGAGGGCATCAGCTTGCCATAATAAGCAAAGTCTTCACTGGCGCTGGCATTGTTATCGAGCAGATGCAGTTTATCTTCATCGTTCACCTTAGCCAGAGACGGACGCATCAACTCGGTCAAGGTTTTATCATTGGTAGTAACAGGTGCATAGGGCGCAATTTCTACTTTGACTTTGACATCATTGGCTGCGGCATTGTGTTCCAGCATTTTCGGCAAGTCTTTTAAAATGCCTTGACGCACATCTTCACTATTAGAACGAATCGTACCGACCATATTCACCTGATTAGGAATTACGTTTCCTGTGGCACCACCCTGAATACTTCCAATACTGACCACACCCATACCTTTGGTTAAATCAGCTTTACGGCTTAACAGACTTTGTAAATTATTAATCATCTGTGCAGAAGCATAAATTGGATCGCGACCTGCCCAAGGCATTGAACCATGTACCTGATGGCCATCTACCTGTATACGTAAATGATCCGCGCTATTGAGAATTGCACCATCTTTATAGAAAATATTGCCGCTTGGCATACCCGCCATCACATGCATTCCAAAAATCACTTCAGGCTGAGGATTCTTGAGTGCGCCATCAGCCAGCATTTTACGTGAGCCAATCTGATCACCTTGACTAAAGTTATCAATATCTGCACCGCCTTCTTCTGCTGGCTGGAATACAAAAACTACGGTTCCGGTAATCTTATCTTTATTGGTAGCGAGCACTTTGGCTGCACCTAATAGCATTGCAGTATGCGCATCATGACCGCAGGCATGCATCACATAAGTTTCCTTGCCTTGATAAATACCTTTCTGCTTGCTGGCAAAAGGTACAGCTGCCGTTTCCTGAATCGGCAAGGCATCCATATCTGCACGTAATGCCATGACGGGGCCAGGTTTTGAACCTTTTAGAACGCCGATCACACCTGTTTTGGCATAGCCTTTACGTACTTCAATACCATAGGACTTTAATTCTTTTTGTACTAATTCCGAGGTTTTGAATTCCATATTGCCCAGTTCAGGATATTGGTGAATATGCTGGCGTAGTTTGATGGTATGCGCTTCGGCTGCTTTAACAGAATCATCTACCCAATCTGCTAAAGCCAGTTGACTGCAAAATAAAAGAGGGAGACAAAATGAAAGCGTCTTATGCATGTTCATATCAGGGAGAACCTTAAAAATCTGAATAGAGTTAAAGAGATGCCTGAGCATTACATAATGCACTACATTTGACCAAAACCCTCTGAATATGGATTTCATACCTTTTCGGTATATTCATTTTTAGTACTTGCTGATAAAGGGAATTTTCTAGAGCTAAATATTGTAAAATTAGGTAATTATAAAAATTTAACGGTCTATTTTATTTAAAAAATTCAAACGAATAGAGAATTATTAAAAGGAATTTGTATCTGATTTAAAAATCTTTCATTATCTAAGTTTCAACTATTTCTCTAAGTTAAATACTATTTTGGCATTAAAGTTGCTTTGATTATTTCATAATTATTATTGATAAAATTTAAAAGAAATAGCCTAAGTATTTGCTTAAAGAGCAATAACTATAATAGCTAAATAAACTACTTAATAATAAAGATTCGAGTTTGTGCTTTTGGAGCTAATTGATTGCAGTAGTCAATTAGCTCTTTTTCTTTATGATAAAAAATGGCTAAGCCAAAAGAATTTTAACCCTTACTTCGGCTCAGGCGGCGTTATGCCAAACTGTAAATAAGCCATATTGGTCGCAATACGACCGCGCGCAGTACGCATCACATAACCTTGCTGAATCAGATAAGGCTCAATCACATCTTCCAGCGTACCTGAATCTTCTGCCATTGCTGCTGCCAAAGCTTCTACACCCGCCGGGCCACCATCAAAGCGTTCTAGCAACATCGACAGGTAACGACGGTCGAGAGTATCCAAGCCATCTTTATCCACGTTCAACATATCTAATGCACGTTGAGCCATTTCCTGAGTGACTTCACCTGTGCCTTTGACTTGAGCATAGTCACGTACACGACGCAATAAACGGTTGGCAATACGCGGTGTACCACGTGAACGACGTGCAATTTCTTTTGCGCCATCTTCGGTCATTGGAACATCCAAGAGGCTTGCAGAACGTTTCACAATATGAGTGAGGTCATCGACTGAATAGAATTCCAGACGCTGCACAATCCCAAAACGGTCACGAAGTGGAGAAGTGAGTAGACCAGCACGTGTGGTTGCAGCGACCAAAGTAAATGGTGGTAAGTCCAATTTAATCGAACGGGCAGCAGGGCCTTCACCAATCATGATATCCAGCTGGTAGTCTTCCATGGCTGGATAAAGGATTTCTTCAATCACAGGTGACAAGCGGTGAATCTCGTCAATAAACAGAACATCACCTTCCTCAAGATTGGTCAGCATTGCTGCCAGATCGCCCGCACGTTCTAGTACTGGACCGGAAGTCGATTTGAGATTGCCACCCATTTCACGGGCAATAATATTCGCTAACGTCGTTTTACCTAGACCTGGAGGTCCAAAGATCAAAGTATGATCGAGAGCTTCAGCACGGCCACGAGCAGCACCAATAAAGATTTCCATTTGCTCACGCACCACGGGCTGACCGATATAGTCATCGAGGGAGGTCGGGCGGATGGCGCGATCGAAATGATCTTCGGGTTTTTCAGAACCACTGATGAGACGGTCTTGCATATCTTTTGAGTCAATCTCTATGGTTTATTTGAGGTGAATAAAGTCATAGCCTCAAAATGCATTAAAAATTCAGATGCCATTGTGTAGGCGTTGTCTTACTTTTGAAAGATCAAAAGTAACAAAAATCTTTTGTTGAGTTGAAGGTACTTCCTGTACCTCAACTCACCCGGCGACATCCATGTCGCCAAAGCTCAAGCAAATTTTGGATTGAAAATTTGCTCATAGGTAAATTGCTTATTTATTCATCGACTTTAATGCAGCACGGATGATGTCGCTGGCTTCGGTAAACTCACCTTTGGCTGCATTCACCAGTTTTTGCGCTTCAGCCGGTTTATAACCGAGAGATTGTAATGCTGCTTCAGCTTCAGCTACGGCTGAATTGCCCATAAACTGAATTTGTGGCGCTGTCGAGTTGCTTGGAGCAGTGCCCGCAGACATAGCTTTAAAGCGGTCGCGCAGTTCAATCATTAAACGTTCAGCAGTTTTCTTGCCGACTCCAGGCACTTTAACCAACGTATTTACATCTTCATTCTCAACAGTATGGATCAGCATCTCCACACTTAAAGTTGAAAGAATGCCGAGTGCCATTTTCGGGCCAACGCCGTTCACTTTTAATAAAGTGCGGAAAATGGTTTTTTCCTGAGCATTTAAAAAACCATACAGTAATTGTGCATCTTCACGCACAGCCAGATGCGTCCACAGGGTAATTTTCTGGCCTTTTTGCAACTGGCAAAAAGTAGTGAGCGGCGTATCGATTTCATAACCCACACCATTTACATTTAATAAAACAGTTGGTGCTTCCAGCGCCAGCACTTCACCAATCAGGCATCCAATCATCTTTTATCATTACTCAATTCAGTTTTGCAGCATAGTAGTCAGCATTTTCAGGAAAGGCAAAATCTCCTTCTGCAAAACAGGTGATTTTGCTGCAATAAGCATCTAATTCAGCAAGATGTTTTATAACAATCCGGCTTTATTACCCTGCAATTCCTGTGACAGGTTATAAGCCTGATGATCCGAAAATTTCGAGATAATATCTAATACCTGCATAATATTGTCATAATGGCTGTCTTTAAAATTCGCCCCTGAACGTTGCAGGATCGACATTAAACGTTGCTCCTTAAAACTCAGGTTTTTATGCGGTGTGGTCAGCGGGATAAAGGCATCCAGAATATTTTGCAGACTTTGATGGGCAATGATTTCTAAGCCTGCTTTTTGTGGATGTTCAAAAATCTTGTCACGTGCCAGTTCTTTGGCGCGGTTAATACCACTTTCAATATCTGACGAACAATATTGCAATAAAGTGCCTTGTAACTGACCAGATAGAATCTGGTCATGGTGGCGTGCAAAAGCAGTTGTGACTTCATTCACCAGACGTTTCATCACACGGCCACGCAGTGCAGCAATTTTCTGTTGCCAGGTCGTATCAGGCATGCCGATTTCAGAAGGCGTTCCATAATCTCCGAGCAGATTTAAAAATACCGGTTCCACTTCAGCATAGCTGAGCATGTTCAAGCTGATGCCATCTTCTAGGTCAATCAGGGCATAACAAATATCATCGGCTGCTTCGAGTAGATAGGTCAGTGGATGACGACAATATCGATACTCGCCGAGCTGGATTAGTCCAAGCTCTTCCGCAATTTGCTTTAAAATCTCTTTTTCTGCCTGATAGCAGCCAAATTTGGCACGGCTACTGGCAGGTAAATCTACTTGTGATGCCATGGTTTTTGACAGCCACGGATATTTTAAATAAGCACCCAAAGTGGCATAGGTCAGGCGCATGCCGCCATCATTTGGATGATAGTCAATCTTGGTTAGAAGCCGCAGGCCTTGGGCATTGCCTTCAAACTGACGTACATCTGCTTCCTGTTCAGGACTTAAATCTTTTAAGAAGTCAGTATGTGATACATCATCAAACCATTCGCGGATCGCATATTCACCGGCATGGCCAAAAGGCGGGTTGCCAATATCATGGGCCAGACAAGCGGCTTGAATGATGGCGCCCACATCCGCTGGAGACACCCAGGGTGGAAGCTGGTCTTTAATTTTCTCTGCGGCCAACATCCCTAGCGAGCGGCCAATACAGGAGACTTCCAGTGAATGCGTCAGGCGCGTATGAATACCATCGTGCTGGGTTAAAGGATGCACCTGGGTTTTACGGTTGAGCTGCCGGAAGCTCTGGGAAAAAATAATACGGTCATAATCTTTGTGGAACGGGCTACGGGCCAGTTCTGTACTCTGCTTTTTACTACCAATCCGAACTGTCGAAAGCAGTTCCAACCAACGCATTTGAGTCATTTATCATTATTCAGTTCTCTACTTTCTGCATCATGCCAAAAAAGAGCGTAAAGCACTAGGGCAGTGCGACATGAAATGTCATTTTGAATTAGCTTAGCTGAAATACAGCGAAAGATTGTCAATTTGGTGACAGGATTGAGCCAACAATTTCAGGCAAATTACCACGATAATAAAATCAATTTGTAGACCAAATATGACCACAGCACAAATTACTCAACCAAATATTTTACTCATCGTCGCTGATGATCTGGGCTTTTCTGATCTGGGTGCATTTGGTGGAGAGATCCAGACACCACATTTAGATGCAATTGCCCTGGAAGGATTACGCCTGACTAACTTTCATACCGCATCGACCTGTTCACCCACCCGTTCCATGCTACTTTCCGGCACAGACCATCATCTGGCAGGATTGGGTTCCATGGCCGAAGCCATACGACCTGAACAGAAAGGCCAACCGGGTTATGAGGGGTATTTAAATGATCAGGTTGCGGCTCTACCGGAACTGTTACATGATGCAGGCTATTACACCATCATGTCTGGAAAATGGCATCTGGGCTTAACTCCAGACCGTTTTCCGGCACGCCGTGGTTTTGAAAAGTCATTTACCTTGCTCCCGGGTGCAGCCAATCACTATGCGTTTGAACCCGATATTCCAGAAGAAGAAATTCCGGGCCTGTTGAAAGTAACTCGGGGGCTCTATGCAGAAAATGATGAATACATTACTGCATTGCCGGAAGACTTCTATAGTTCAGACTATTTTACAGATCGCTTGCTGGATTATCTGCAAGATGATGAGAGTCGTGCAGAACGCCCATTCTTTGCCTATTTGCCATTTTCAGCACCACACTGGCCTTTGCAAGCCCATCCGGAAGATATTGCCAAATACAAAGGCGTATATGATGAAGGTCCTGAAGTATTACGTCAGAAGCGTTTAGCCAAAATCAAAGAGCTCGGTTTAGTAGGTGAAGATGCTACGATTCATCCAGTATTGGCGAAAACTAAATTCTGGAACAGCTTAACGGATGAAGAAAAGCAGTTCTCGGCGCGAACCATGGAAGTCTATGCAGCAATGGTCGATCGTATGGACCAGAATCTTGGTCGCGTGATTGAACATTTAAAAGAGACTGATCAATACGACAATACCATTATTATTTTTCTTTCGGATAATGGGGCAGAAGGCGCGCAGCTGGAAGCATTACCAGTCTTTGGTCCTGATATTGAGACCGTAATTGCCAAATATTATGACAATGCTCTGGAAAATATTGGCAAGGGTAATTCCTATGTCTGGTACGGTGAGCATTGGGCGCAGGCGGCCACAGCGCCATCTCGACTTTATAAAGCGCATACCAGTGAAGGTGGAATTCGTACACCTGCATTCATCAAGCATCAGGGCTTCGCACGCCAAAATGGCATCAGTCATGAGTTTTTAACGGTGATGGATCTACTGCCTACTTTACTGGAAACATTGAATATCCAGCATCCGGGACAGCAGTATAAAGGTCGGAAACTGGTGCCACTACGTGGTAAAAGCATTTTGCCGTATTTGCAGCAACAGCAGGCCCATATTCATGCTGAAGACCATGTCACGGGTTGGGAGCTGTTCGGACAAAAAGCCTTACGTAAAGGGGATTGGAAGGCTTTATTTATTCCCGCACCGAATGGCCCAAACAGATGGCAACTTTATAACCTGGCAGAAGATGTGGGTGAAACTGAAGATCTAGCAGAGCGTTATCCAGAAAAATTACAGGAGCTGCTGGCCGACTGGAAAGTTTATGTACGAGAAAATGGTGTGGTAGAAATTGAAGGCGGGGGAATTTTATTAAATAAAACTGCCTAAGCTATTTCTAATGAATTATCGAATTTCATAACTGAGCAGATGCTTACGAGAATGGGCTAAAAAATAAAAAACAGGTCAAACGGCCTGTTTTTTATAGAGCAATAATTTTGATAGAAAGTAAATCTTAGTCTGTGGACTGAATATTTAATATAGTTGATCATGATTCAGACAGGTGGTGAAAAGCAGCGCAGCTACCTATTTCTGATCAAGAAATAATAAAGAAGTCAATCCTTGGCTCATTTTTATTAAAAATTGAGATTAAATTTTAAACCGCTTGATATGATCAATAGTGTTGAAAAATAATATAAAATTTTTAAGTTGAATTATTCTTGGCTAGTTTTAATTTTTCTTTAACAAATTGTGTTAAGCTGTGCGACTACATTCAATTTTTTTATCTGAAAATAAAAGCATTATTTATAAAATGCTATAGCTTTTCGCTTGAGTTTTCTCATTTCCTCTCTAGCCGATTTATGTATTTCACAGTAGAATATGCGCTCTCTCAAGTCACATTGTGGCATGGTCGCTCGATCATCCCGTGGAGCCAAAATCAGCATGTTTATCGTTGCCGGTGCACCTGCACATTCTTCTTTTAAGAAAGCTCAACTACTCACACGTTTATCGTCAATTAGTTCTGTTCAATCACTAGAAAGTCAATTTGTTTATCTTTTTGACCAAGCGCTCAACGAGCAACAACAGCAATCCGCTTTACAGCTTCTCAACGATGGTCAATCATTTGAACTGCGCCAGGCTGCAAGTGATGAAATCCAGATTCTGGTGACACCGCGTGTCGGCACGATTTCACCGTGGTCATCAAAGGCAACTGATATTTTTGCCAACTGTAATACACCGGTTCATCGTTTAGAACGCGGTGTTTTGTTTACTTTGAAAGGCGAAAAAGAGCTTTCTAAAGAAGCATTACAGATCTTGCATGACCGCATGACTGAAAGCGTTTTCAATGCGATTGAAGATGCTGCAGTGTTGTTTACTGAAACTGCTCCGAAACCTTTGAACTCGATTGATATCCTGGGTCAAGGTAAAGAGGCATTGGTAAAAGCCAATAATGAGTTCGGGTTTGCGCTGTCTGAACAGGAAATTGATTACCTGACAGAGGCATTTACTAAACTGGGTCGTAACCCGAATGACATCGAACTGATGATGTTTGCTCAGGCAAACTCAGAGCATTGCCGTCATAAAATCTTTGGTTCTGAATGGACGATTGATGGTGAAGTTCAACCATTGTCATTATTCCAGATGATCAAAAATACCTATAAAGAATCACCAACAGACGTATTGTCAGCTTATAAAGACAATGCATCGGTGATTGTTGGTTTTGATACGCAACGTTTCTACCCAACTCAAGAAGATAACGGTCAACACGTTTATAAATACAAGAGCCAGGCCGCTCACATCCTGATGAAAGTGGAAACTCATAACCACCCAACAGCGATTGCACCATTTGCCGGTGCCGCAACAGGTTCAGGCGGTGAGATTCGTGACGAAGGCGCGACTGGTCGTGGTGGTAAACCGAAAGCTGGTTTAACGGGTTTCACCGTATCTAACCTGAATATTCCTGGTTTTGAACAGCCTTGGGAAGAAAACTACGGCAAACCTTCACGTATGGCATCTCCACTTCAAATCATGATTGAAGGTCCATTGGGTGGTGCTGCGTTTAACAACGAATTTGGTCGTCCAGCGTTAACTGGTTATTTCCGTACGTTTGAACAAAACGTCAATGGCGAAGTGAAAGGTTTCCATAAGCCAATCATGATCGCGGGTGGTTACGGTAACATCCGTCCGGACCACGTTGAAAAAGATGCGATTCAACCAGGCGATCTACTGATCGTGCTTGGCGGTCCAGCAATGCTGATCGGCCTTGGCGGTGGTGCTGCATCATCTGTAGACAGCGGTAAACTGGGTGAAAACCTGGACTTCGCTTCTGTACAACGTGAAAACCCGGAAATGGAACGCCGTTGTCAGGAAGTGATTGATACTTGCTGGCGTATGGAAGATGAAAACCCAATCGTTTCTGTACATGACGTCGGTGCGGGCGGTATCTCGAATGCGATGCCCGAGCTGGTAAATGACCATGAGCTTGGTGCGGTGCTTGATCTGCGTAAGATCCCATCGCTTGAGCCAGGCATGTCACCAATGGAAATCTGGTCAAACGAAGCGCAAGAGCGTTATGTACTGGCGATCCGTCCAGAATCTCTACCTTTATTCGAATCGATCTGTGCGCGTGAACGTTGTCCGTTTGCGGTATTGGGTGAAGCGACTGAAGCACGTCACTTAACAGTTGAAGATCCATTGTTTGGTAACAAGCCAGTGGATATGCCAATGCAAGTGATGCTTGGCGGAACACCACGTATGAGCCGTTCATATGAAACTGCTCCGCGTAAAGGCGATGACTTTGATGCGTCTAAAGTGACTGATCTGAAAGATGCGATTTATCGCGTGATCAAGAACCCAACAGTCGCTTCTAAATCATTCCTGATCACTATTGGTGACCGCTCGATTACCGGTATGGTGGCACGTGACCAGATGGTTGGTCCATGGCAGGTTCCTGTGGCTGATGCTGCAGTAACAACAACCAGCCTTGTCGGTTACACAGGTGAAGCAATGGCAATGGGTGAACGTCCACCAGTTGCATTGTTAAACCCAGCGGCTTCTGCACGTTTATCAGTTGCTGAATCGATCTCAAATATTATGTCTGCGAAGATTGATCAAATCAGCGACATCAAACTGTCTGCAAACTGGATGGCGGCGGCTGGTCAACCGGGTGAAGACCAAGCTTTGTTCGAAGGCGTAAAAGCCATCGGTATGGAAATGTGTCCAGCATTGGGTATCGCAATTCCAGTGGGTAAAGACTCACTATCTATGCGTACCACCTGGAATGACGAAGGTGAAGACAAATCTGTAACTTCTCCAATGTCAGGCGTAATTACTGCGTTTGCTCCAGTGACTGATGTTCGCAAAACATTGACACCTGAACTGAAAAATATTGAATCTGTACTGGTTCGTATTGACTTGTCTAAAGGTCAATTCCGTCTTGGCGGTTCGATCCTGGCTCAGGTATACAAAGCCATCGGCTCTGTCACTCCGGATGTCGACAACTTTGATGACTTCAAAGCATTCTTTGCACTGGTTCAAGATTGGAACAACCGTGGTCTGATCAAGGCTTACCATGACATCGGTGATGGTGGTTTACTGGCAACTGTTGCGGAAATGATGTTTGCTGCACGTCTAGGCGTAGCGCTAGAAGACCAATCAGTTGAAGCATTGTTCGCTGAAGAAATCGGTGCAGTTCTGCAAATAGCGAAAGCAGATTGGGAAGCATTACAAGCAGAAATCGCGACTTCTACTCTGAAAGATGCGATCTCTGTAGTAGGTACAGTGAACAACTCTGACCAGTTATCTGTAAATGGTCTGGTACTGGAACGTGCTGACCTGCAAGTCGCTTGGACTGAAGTTTCTCATCAAATCCAGCGTCTTCGTGACAACGTAGAAACTGCAGATCAAGAATTTGCATTAGTTACTGATAAATCACACAAAGGTTTGATTGCTCAACCGACATTTGATCTGAACGAGCAAATCGAAGCGCCGTACATTAATTCACGTCGTCCAAATATGGCGATTCTGCGTGAGCAGGGTGTGAATGGTCATGTAGAAATGGCAGCAGCATTCGACAAAGTCGGCTTCAATACTGTTGACGTACACATGAGCGATCTTCTAGCTGGCCGTATCAGCCTGGATGACTTCGAAGGTCTGGTCACATGTGGTGGCTTCTCTTACGGTGACGTATTGGGTGCAGGTGGTGGCTGGGCGAAATCAGTATTGTTCAATCAGCAACTTCGTGACCAGTTCGAGAAATTCTTTAACCGTCAGGAGACCTTCTCTCTAGGGATCTGTAATGGTTGTCAGATGCTGTCACAATTAGCTCCACTGATTCCAGGTGCAGATGCTTGGCCTCGGTTCCATCGCAACAAATCAGAAGTATTTGAAGCACGTAGCGTCAATGTTCGTGTAGAGAAATCTCACTCTGTATTATTAGAAGGCATGGAAGGTTCAATTCTTCCAATCGCTGTGGCACATGGTGAAGGTCGCGTAGTAGCATCGGCTGAAAACATTGCTGCATTGAATGCCAATAATCAGGTGATTATGCGTTATGTGGATAGCCAGGGTAATGCGACTGAGCAATATCCATTGAACCCGAATGGTTCGCCTGAAGGGATTTCTGGTGTAACTTCGAAAGATGGTCGTGCGACTATCTTGATGCCACACCCTGAGCGTAACTTCCGTGCGATCCAGCACTCTTGGAAACCAGAAGACTGGGATCAGGACGGTGCATGGTTACGCATGTTCCGTAATGCTCGCAAATTTATTGGTTAATCTGATTTAGCTTCAAAAAAAGGGTCGCAGCAGCGGCCCTTTTTATAGTTTGAACTTATGGGAAATTAGTAAAACTAGAAAAATCATTTACTTTTGTTTAGACTAGCTTCATCAATTGCCACCAGTGGGTGGCTTTTTGCTTTCTAAGCAGTTTGAAACATTTATTTAATTTTCTCCCGCTGAACTGGTTTAGATTTTGCTTTTATATCTGCATAGAAGTGATATTGTGTAAATAATGCACAATATTTATGCACTTTAAAGGAAAGATGGTATAGATCAGTTCAGTATCAACACTCAAGAATGAGGTGATGACATGGCTAAGACGCTCAGAATAATGGATAGAACAGAATTACGTCAGAAAGGTTGGTGGTTATTTGGTTTTGTCGTTGGCCTACAGGTGCTGTTCTTGGTAGGTAGTTATTTGCTACAGGGTTCTTGATCAACAGATTTAAAAAAGCCACCGAAAGGTGGCTTTTTTATTGCTAAACAGTGGGTTGAATCTGCTTTAACGTTACCTTCAGCGTATTTTAATAAACAAAAGCATTATTAATACTGTCCTGATCACGCCAAACGATTAATCATCCGACCTAACCAGAATTGCCACAGATTCATTAATTTCAGGCTTGCCATTCTAGGGTTTATAACATCATGAGAAGCAATCCGAATCACATCCAGATATGGTTAGTTCAAAGATTCAGCTGCCTGTTCCCAATCTTCACCAGAACATCAGTATTAAATACTGCGTCATGCAAGGCACCATGTGTATACCTGAAACACGCATAAATGTATGAGGAGCAAAGTCTGGCCATGCATAGAAGGTAGTTATATGAGTATTCGTATAAGCTATTGATCTATTAACATTTTCAATACATTGGCCTAAATCGTAAGATAAGCACCTATTTTTTGAAGTGAGCAATCTATGGAACTTCGACATTTACGCTATTTCATTACTGTGGCGCAGGAGCAGAGTTTCACTAGGGCTGCTGAAAAGCTGTTTACGGCTCAACCTTCTTTAAGCCAGCAGATTAAAGATCTGGAGCAGGAAGTTGGCGTTAACCTGTTTGAGCGTTCTTCACGGAAAATACATTTAACTGATGAAGGCAAGGCCTTTTTAGCCTATGCAGAAAAAGCTCTGGAAAATGCCAAATTGGCTGTTGCGTCAGCACGACAGGTGGCCCAGCAGAAAAATAACCAGATTTATATTGGTTTTCTGAATGTTGCCGAACTAAAAGTCATGCCACATATTTTGGCCAAGCTTAAAAAGACCATGCCAGATTTAAAAAATCATCTGCATAGCCTGTTCTGTCTGGAACAGCTTCAACGTCTGAAAAACGCCGAACTAGATCTAAGTATTACCCGTTTTCAGCTAGATCATCCAGATTTTGACAATATTCATTTATTGACGGAGCAAATTCACTTGGTTGCAGCCAAGCATTTGCACCCAACCGATCGAATACTGAAATTACAAGAACTGAAAAATCATACGATTATTATGTGTGATCAGAATGCATCACCTGTATTTTACGAAAGACTGAATGCTTTGATGTCCTTTGATCAGCTAAAGCACGATCAGGTGCTGTGGGCGACCAATGTGCTACAGCATATTAACCTGATCAATATGGGTATGGGTTTTAGTTTTGCTCCCGATTATTTATTACGTTTCCTGAATGATGAAGTGAAAGTGATTCAGACAGATCGACCTTTACCCCAGGTAGAACTATATGCAACATTTAACAAGAACTCTCAAAATCCAGCATTGAATATTATTACTCAAGCCCTTAACAATAAGGTAAATGCTTGAAAAAATTGTAGGGATATATGCTTAAACTAATTTATTACGTACCAGATGAACATCTAGAAAAAACCAAGCAGGCTGTATTTGCAACAGGTGCCGGTGGTATTGGAGATTATGCCGAGTGTGCCTGGCAGGTTTTGGGAAAAGGCCAGTTTAAACCATTAAAAGGTGCTGATCCTTTTATTGGAGAGGTGGGTGAACTGGAAGAAGTTGAAGAATGGCGCGTGGAAATGATTGTCCCGGATGAAAAGGCGGTAGAAGTCGCCAAAGCCTTAAAAGAAAGCCATCCTTATGAAGAGCCAGCTTTTGAGTTTATTCAGCTGCTGGATATCAAGGTCTAAAGTCGAAATATTATCTACAATCTATTTCATCTCGGCGCGTTCACTTTAGCGCGCCGTCAGTCTACATTTAAAAAACAGTCAAACTGCTTTTGTTATTATAAGATTTGCCATAACGCTCCAAATAAAAAATACAATAAGGAAAATAACAATGCAGTGGCCAAAACCGCTGAGCAGCATGCTCAAAAGTACGCTCAGTAAATCCATTCAATATGGTGCAGAAATTCTGCATAACCGTATTCCATATTCTCATGATAATCCTTATCTGGACGGTATATTCGCACCGCAGCGACAGGAAAATTTTTCTACCCAACTGAACGTAGAAGGTCAGATTCCAGCGGAACTCGATGGTGCTCTGATGCGGATTGGCCCAAATCCAATCATGGTTAAAAATCCGAGAAATTATCACTGGTTTACAGGTGATGGCATGATCCATGCTTTGAGGCTAAAAGGTGGTGAAGCCCATTGGTATAAAAGCAGTTATGTCGGTGCTGCCAGCGTTCAGAAGAAACTGCATCGACCACTGATTCCAGGTAAAACACGCGGTGTAGCTGATGCTGTAAATACCAATATCATTAACTTTGCAGGAAAAATTTGGGCGCTGGTCGAAGCGGGTGCTTATCCGATTGAAGTAAATAGTGATATTGAATCAAAACGGCATCATTTGTTTGAAAATGAAAAGGACCTACCATTTACAGCCCATCCGCATATTGATCCTGAAACCGGAGATATTCATGCAGTTTGCTACGATGCCTTGAGTCAAAATAAAGTTTTTTATCTACATATAGATGCGCACGGTAAGCTGAAACATCACGTCGAGATCCCCGTAAAACATGGCCCGATGATTCATGACTGTGCTATTACTAAATCTCAGGTTTTGATTCTAGATCTAAATGTCAATTTCTCGGTTCGCAGTGCTTTAGCAGGGTCGATGCTGCCATATCAATGGAATCCAAAACGACAGGCATGTATTGGCGTATTGCCTTTTGGTGGTAAGGCCACTGATATTCGCTGGTATGAGATTGATCCCTGTTTTATTTTTCATACCGTGAATGCTTATGACTTAAATACTGGCGATATAGTGATGGATGCAGTCGTGCACTCCCAAGCCTTGGTTAGCTCGATTCAGGGACCGATTGAAGATCACGATATTCGGCTGGAACGGTTTATCTTTGAACAAGGGACAGGGAAAGTTACCCGAACCGTACTGTCGGATGTTAAGCAGGAATTCCCTCGGATCAATGAAGCCTCTACCGGGCGGCAGTACCGTTATATCTATAGTATTTCCTTTGGTGAATTTGACGATCCTACTCATATTCGTAGCAATACGTTGATGTGTTTTAATCTAAGAACTCGAACGACAGAAAGTTATTCCTTTGGTGAAAACTGGGTCACCGGTGAGGCGATTTTTGTCGCACGGGAAAATGCTCAAGCAGAAAATGATGGTTGGCTGATGTCATATGTGCATGCTTTAGATTGTGGTCCATCCAAGGTTGTGATTCTTGATGCACAGCATATTACTGATGGGCCGATTACCACGATTCATTTACCGGTTCGAGTGCCAGTTGGGTTTCATTGTAATTGGATTGATTATCGGAAATTAAGAGCGAACTATTCTTAGATTAGTGGGTTAACAATTTGAAAAATTCATCGTAGTTGTTAAGCTGCACAGCCTCATAAAGCGTGAAAAATTCTAATATCAGTTCATAGGCTGATGTTACTTTGAGAGATGAGGTATGTATACCGTAAAGTAACCAAAATCTTTTGCTAGGCAGAAGATTCGTCCCTGAATCTCTGCCTAACGGCGACCTCCATGTCGCCAATCGTGTATCTAATTAAGACTTAAATCTTTTGAATAAACAGCTCACGATCAAAACGATACTGCGGGAAGAACACGCCGTCTTTGGCACGTTCACCAGCGCCAATGACCATCACTGGATATTGCTGATCATTCAGATCCAGAATTTCACGAACCATAGGCTCATCAAAACCTTCCATCATACAGCTGTCAAAACCATAGGCACGTAAAGCCAGTACCAGGTTCTCACAGGCCAGCGCCGTAGTCTTAGTAGCCCAAAGTTTGGCATCAGCAGGACTAAATGCAGAAACCGGCATTTGCTTATCGAGTGTACGTGCGACTTTGAAAGCAACTTTCTTGAAGTTACCAAAGGCATTCAAATAACCAGTCTTGTAGTTGTATGGAATGTACTTATAGTACTTTTTAATTGCTGGTGGCGCTTCAGGGAATGGAAACTCGGTAATATTCAATTTCGCCATTTCATCAATACGGTCGGTACGTGCTACACAGACAATTAATTCAGACGCTGTTTTAGCAGCCAGCTGGCTCATACAGGCTTTGACCAAACGCTTTTTCTTGGATGGGTTTTGCACCACATAAAACGTCCAAGGTTGCAGATTAGATGAGTTTGGTGCCAGCAGTGCGAGATCTAGACAATTATCCAGTACTTCGGCAGGAATTGGCTTCTTGGTAAATTTACGCACAGAACGGCGACTTTCAATCACCTTACGGAAATTATCTACATCAATATCCTGAGGAGCAGGTTCGTAATAACGTTTCTTTTCAGGATTTGCACTATCGGTAGTTTGGGTGGTCTTTTGGGAGTTTTCATTAGTCATAAGCTAGATTCTTTCAAAGATATAAAAGATTGAGGCAGTCTAAACTGCCTCAATTAAAAGATAAGTTTCAGAATTAGTTGAATTGTGTGAAATCAGGTTTCCGTTTTTGCATAAAGGCCTGAACAGCTTCTGTCATTTCAGCTGAACCGACACGCTTCATAAAGATCTCAGCTTCATCATCAATACACTCGATAATTTCAGCCAGATTATGCTTCATCAGCGCTTTAGTCTGCTTAATAGAAGCGAGTGGTAAAGCGGCAAGAGTTTTTGCTTGTTTTTCAGCTGCGGCATAGACATCTTCTTCAATGCTATTGACCAAACCAGCACTCAGTGCTTTGTCACTGTTAAATCTTTGAGCGGTGAGCAGTAATTCCGCCGCTTTATGATAGCCAGCTTGTTGTACTAGTAGCTTGCTTGAAGCACCTTCAGGCGACAGACCCAGACTGACAAATGGAATCTGGAACAGGGCAGTATTATCGCTATACACTAAATCGGCATGCAGCAGAATCGTTACCCCGATCCCAATCGCCACACCACGAACGGCAGCAATTAAAGGCTTGGAAAATTTTGCAGCAGACTTCAACAGGACAAAAGGAGGGGTATCGCCAGCCTTACCTTGCAGAGGCGTCTGAATAAACTTCATAAAGTCCTGCATGTCATTGCCGGCACTAAAGTCCGCATCCTGACCACGTAGAATCACCACACGAACACTGTTGTCCTGATCCGCTTCATCCAGCGCCTGGGCTATCCATAGATATAACTCGCCGTAGAGGGCATTTTTAGCTTCAGGGCGATTAATGGCTAAGGTCAGTACGCCATTGTCTAAATTCGCATTTAAATGCTGATGCGGTTGTTGAATACAGCTCAGTGTCATCGTACTATCCTTGCTTTATTAATATGAATTTATTGGCGCTTATTATGTCGTAAAAATTTCCGTACGACATAACTGATGCGTTCATAAAAGTTAGATGTGCTATGAAATATAAATTTGATTATCTGGTTTTTATTGGTCGTTTCCAGCCATTTCATCTGGCTCATATGCAAACCATTAAAATTGCTTTGCAGCAAAGCCAGCAGGTGATTTTGGCGCTTGGATCAGCGCAGCAGGAACGCAATATCAAAAACCCTTTTCTAGCCGCTGAACGTGAAGAAATGATTCTGTCGAATTTTTCCGAAGCAGATCAAAAGCGCATTAAATTCGTACATGTGATTGATGTCTACAATGATGAAAAATGGCAAAAACTGGTGAAATTACTGGTTGCTGAAGTAGCAGAGTTAAATGCTAAAGTTGGTCTGATTGGTCACTTTAAAGATGAATCTTCTTATTATTTAAGTTTGTTCCCGGAATGGGAAATGGTGGAACTGGATAGCTTGGTGGGTGCAATTTCAGCGACACCTTTACGTGAAGCGTATTATCGCGGTGAAGTAGTGGAATCAGCTTTTCCTTTAGGCACCAGTGAGTTTTTACATAAATTTAAAAATAATGAGATTTATCAACAATTGGTCAACAAGTTTGAACTAAATGATAAAACAAATCTAGGCTGAAACCGTTTTAAGGTAGTGAGTTCATTTGATTGTTAAGGATGAACACAATGAATCTATTCCTGAAAAATATAGCTTATGCAGGTGCTTTATCTGCTATGTGTATATCGGCTGCGTATGCTAAAAGCTGGACATTGACGCCTCAAAGTAGTGTCGGCTTTAGCATTAACTCCTTAGGTTTGAATGTGGTAAAGGGAAATTTTCAAGAGTTCAAGGCCGTAATGCAGTTTGATCCCGATCAGCCACAACAGTCATCTACTGAGTTCACTATGCAGGTGGATAGCCTGGAAGTTTCCAAACCTAGCCTTAAAAATATGATTATGGGTGAGGACCTGTTTCATGCATCGCGCTATAAAACAGTCAATTTCAAAAGTACGCAGTTTAAGCCAAATGGTACGAATCGTTATCAGGTTATGGGGCAACTAACATTAAGAGGTGTTACTCGACCAGTGGTATTCGATACCACTCTGACACCGAACAAGGCTAATCCTAATCTACTCGATGTGAAATCCACTACGGTAATTAATCGCTCAGATTTTGGGATGAAGAAGGCCACTGCAGGCGTAGGTGAAAAGGTTAATATTCATTTAATGGGGCAGTGGAAAACCCAATAATGTGATATTCAATTTCTGTGAATTCGGCAGGACATATAGAACTGTTTATTGAATTGGACTATTCATGCACTGTTCTGCCTGTTCCAGAATGACTTTGGTTAACTGTTTTAGAGCGGGAGATTGCTGTTTCCAGTGATGCCAATATAAAGGTACATCACAATTGCATTCAGGCAGTATTTCGATCAGTGTCCCATTTTGAATCTGGTCCGCAATTTGATAGTCCGGCACCAAACCATATCCTAATCCTGAAAAAATAGCATCCGCAAAGGCGGTCGAGGAGGGGATATAGTGAAAAGGAAAACATTGCTGGTTTAAGCCAAATTGAGTTAACAGTAGATGGCTATGTAAATGATCCTGATCATTATAAATCACAGCGGGTGCCTTACGCAGTGATTCCCGGTGAATGCCTTGTTTAAACCAGGAATGCACAAAGGCAGGTGTTGCGACCATTCTATAATGCATCTGTCCAATAAAATGAGCCTTACAGCCCGGCATGGCTTCAATTTCACTGCTAATACATGCATTGACTTGGCCCTGCTCCAGAAGCTTATGAGTTTCACTTTGAACAGCAACCTGAAGATTCAACGTGATTTTTTCTGCAAGCAGGGTAGTGTTCAGACAGGGAAATAACCAGGTTGCGAGTGAATCCGCATTTACCGCGATATGAATCGAGCTAAATTCTGCTTTATTTTGACCATTTAATTGCTGGATCAATTGCTGCTGTAACAGGCGTTGATGCTGCAAATAATTCAGTAAGGTTTGACCGGCATTGGTCACTTTACAAGGACGCTCACGTAGTACCAGAACTTGCCCCAAATCTCTTTCCAGATTTTGCACTCTTAAAGTGACTGCCGAAGCCGTTATATTTAATACTTTTGCGGCAGCATCAAAACTTTGGGTTTCTGCAACAGCCAGAAAAGCATCACAGTTTTTAGAATTAAGTGGCATAGCTTACCTAAATAAAATTTAGTCTAAATGATATTTTCTTAATTATATTTAATTGAAAAGAATAACATAGATAATGATCCCCATCTTTATAATTCCATGATATTCCAATGTTAAATGCATATATACAAGGTCTGGCGGTAGGCTTTAGCCTGATTATTGCCATTGGTGCACAAAATGCTTTTGTATTGAAGCAGGGCTTGAAACAGCAGTATGTCTTTGCGATCTGTATGTGTTGTGCTTTATCTGATGCAATATTAATTTTTGCCGGTGTTTTGGGGTTTTCACAATTGATGCTGGTCAATCCGCACTGGATCAATATGGCGAAATATCTGGGTGCAACTTTTCTGGCGATCTATGGCGCTCAGCATTTTTATCAGGCCTGGAAGAATGAGCAGCGTCTGGACACAGATCAAAAAGATGTGCCTTCTTTATATAAGGTTTTGCTGATTTGTTTGATGCTGACCTGGCTCAATCCGCATGTTTATCTGGATGCACTGGTCTTGATTGGTTCCATCTCCACCCAATATTCCAATGCACAGATACAATTTGCCTTAGGAGCGATTAGTGCGTCCTTTGTATTCTTTTTTGGACTGGGCTATGCAGCACGTTATTTGCAACCTATTTTTCAGCGTCCAAAAGCCTGGAAAATACTGGATGTACTCATTGGCTGTGTAATGTGGTCAATTGCAGTTTCTTTAGTGAACTGAATTATTCTTTGTAGTACCTCTAAAGAAAAAGGCATGATATTTCTATTCATGCCTTTTTTTGATTTTATGAAAGATCTTAAGCAGCTTGTAATGCTTTCAAATCTTCTAAAACCTGTTCAGCATGGCCAGCAGCTTTTACCTTGCGGTATTCTTTGACCAGCTTGCCATTATGGAAAATGAAGGTAGAGCGTTCAATGCCCATGACTTTCTTGCCATACATATTCTTTTCTTTAATGACATCAAAGTGTTTGCATAACACTTCCTCTTTATCACTGATCAGATTGATAGTCAGATTCTGTTTTTCAGTAAAGTTCTGGTGCGCTTTAACCGAATCACGTGATACGCCCAGAATAGTCGTATTGAGTGCATCGAACTGATCTTTTAAACAAGAGAAACCGACTGCCTGAGTAGTACAGCCAGGTGTCGAATCTTTAGGATAAAAATAGATAACCAGCCATTCTGCATCCAGTTGGGCCAGATTAATTTCACCTGTAGTGGTTGAAAAAGTGTGCTCAGGTAAGCTGATCTCAGACATGGTCTCTCCAATTTTTCTAAATTTTTTCAAAAAAATAAGCCACATTATAGTGGCTTATTCTAGAAAAACATCCGTCAGGATTATTTCTTTTGAGCGGCTTTATTGGCTTCTGCAGCAAGTGAATTTAATTTACCTGCGAGCTGTGGGCCTACACAAGACTGCACATTCTGGCTTTGTTTTTTAACAAAGTCTAAAGTTGCAGGGTTTTTCTTCTGGTTAATGGTGCTTTGAATCTGCCATTTCTGAGCTTGAGTCAATTTACCTTCTGCATCTACTTCACATGTACAAAGCTTATTCACATCAGACTGAGTCAGTTTTTTGTACTTCACTGCCTGTTTGTATGGAATAGCACAGGCTTTAATTAAACCGTCACGTACATTTGAACTGCTTCCAGCATTTTTCATGGCAGTTGTGTATTCTTTTTTCATTGCCTCAAATTCTGCTTTTGCCTTAGCTTGATCATTATTTGCAAAAGATGCAGTTGAAAATAGGGCAGACAAAGAGAGTAGGCTAGTCGCAAGTAATTTGGCTTTAATATTCATAATATGGATTTATAACCTTGATCGATTTTAAAGGTAATAACGTGTCGGGTCTTCAACACCTGCATCAGCAAAACCTTGCTTGCGTAAACGACAACTGTCACATGTTCCACACGCACGTCCTTGGTCATCTGCTTGGTAGCAAGATACCGTTTGACTGTAGTCTACGCCATGTTCTAGGCCTAAGCGAATGATATTTGCTTTGGATAAATGTAACAAAGGTGTTTCAAATTTCAGGGCTTGACCTTCAACACCGACCTTGGTTGCAAGGCGTGCCATGTTGGCAAAAGCTTCAATAAATTCCGGGCGGCAGTCTGGATAACCTGAATAATCCACCGCATTAATCCCGATCACAATTGCCTCAGCACCGAACACTTCTGCAGCAGCCAAAGCATAAGATAAGAAGATGGTATTTCGTGCAGGTACATAGGTTACCGGAATACCTTCCTGCAATTGGTCTGGTACCTCAATGCTATGATCAGTAAGGGCTGAGCCGCCTAGGTTACCTAAATCAATATTGATGACACGATGTTCTACACCCGAGCGTTGAGCCAGTGCACGAGCTGCATCAAGTTCTGTAGTAGAGCGTTGGCCATACATAAAACTCAGTGCAATACATTCATAGCGTGCCTGCGCCCAAGCCAGACAGGTTGTTGAATCTAATCCGCCAGATAACAATACAATGGCACGAGGGCGCATAACAAATACTCCAATATAGTAAATTTACAAAAATTAACGACCAGTTTCATCATTCCATAACAACTTGTGCAGCTGCAGCTGGAAACGAACAGGGAGATGGTCTTCTAAAATCCATTGAGCCAGATCACGTGCCAATTGTGGCAAGCGTGCAGCTCCTTTTTCAACTGCAAATGCAGGGGAGAACCAGACTGTACTGACTTTTTCATTCAACTGGTACTGTTCTACCTGCTGTTTTGACCATTCATAATCTTCACGATTACAGATCACAAACTTAATCTGGTCATGCTGAGTCAAATGATCCAGATTTGTAAGCAAATTTCGTGCAACTTCACCTGAAGTTGGCGTTTTTAAATCCAGAACTTTGGATACCCGTGCATCCACTTTAGAAACATCTAATGCACCACTGGTTTCTAAAGAGACTTCACAGCCTAAATCTGCAAGTCGCTGTATCAGAGGTAGGGCGTTCGGTTGCGCTAATGGTTCACCACCGGTCACACAGACATAAGGCGTTTTAAAATCAAGCGTGGTCTGGATGATGTCATCTAAAGATTTACGCTCGCCACCTTCAAAAGAATAGGTAGTATCACAATACGTACAGCGCAGTGGACATCCGGTTAAGCGGATAAATACGGTCGGTAAACCTGCAGTATTGGCTTCACCTTGTAATGAATAGAAGATCTCCGTAATGCGTAAGCCCGCAGACGGATCAGAAACTGGAATTGCGGAAGATCGAAGCGTATTCATAACAACATTAACCACTGAAAAATAAATAACAATGTATAAAAATAAAAATCCCTACGATCATTGCTGACCGTAGAGACGAGGAGCGGTTGAAGCTCCGAGGAACACAAATGTGTCCTCTAAGTTAAGACATCTTAGTCTTCGCGAAGCAGATCGTTCAGGCTAGTTTTAGCACGAGTTTTCGCATCTACTTTTTTCACGATTACAGCTGCATATAAGCTGTATTTACCGCATTTAGATGGCAGGCTGCCTGATACCACAACAGAACCAGCAGGTACGCGGCCATAATGAATTTCGCCAGTTTCACGGTCATAAATCTTGGTGGATTGACCAATGAATACGCCCATTGAAATGACAGAACCTTCTTCAACGATTACGCCTTCAACGATTTCAGAACGTGCACCGATGAAACAGTTATCTTCAATAATAGTTGGATTAGCTTGAAGCGGTTCAAGAACACCACCGATTCCTACACCACCAGACAAGTGAACATTTTTACCGATTTGAGCACATGAACCTACAGTTGCCCAAGTATCGACCATTGTACCTTCATCTACATAAGCACCGATGTTCACATAAGAAGGCATCAGTACCACGTTTTTCGCCTGGAAAGAACCTTTACGCGCTACCGCCGGAGGAACAACACGTACGCCAGCAGCTTTAAACTGCTCGTCAGTCCAGTCAGAGAATTTAGTATCTACTTTGTCGTAGAAGCGAAGATCACAAGCTTCCATTGGTTTGTTATCGTTTAATTTAAATGATAACAATACCGCTTTCTTAATCCATTGATGAACAACCCATTCACCTTCGATTTTTTCAGCAACACGTAAAGTACCATTGTCCAGGCCAGCAATTACTTCCTCAACTGCTTGACGGATTTCAGCAGGACAGTCTGCTGCTGTGAAATTCGCACGGTCTTCAAACGCTTGTTCAATGATTGTTGAAAGCTGAGACATGATCTTCCTTCCAGAAAAAAATTTCCGATATTTTACACTATATTGCTCTAAAAAGATGGAAAACTAGGAAGGGTGCTGAATTAAATTCGCAAGTAAAGTGATTAGTATCCTTTTCGTATTTTAGATATGTACAAACATTGTTTAAAAAAGGCTTATCATTCAACAAGAAAAATTAATATGTATCAAAAAATAACAAAAGCTCAGCAAAACACGAATAAAAAATATTCATTGACTCCTTTATATTGAGCTCATCACGAATAACTAATGATGAAAAAAAAGTTCTTTTGAGGAGAGAAATAATGAAAGCTTTATATCAACTTTTAGCAGTATCCGTTCTAGCTGCCACAGCTGGATCTGTCATGGCTGCTGATGAAACAATCGTAACAGATGAAGGCGTAGCTGAATTCTCTTTCTTTAAACCTGCAGCTGTTCGTGCTGAAGTCGGTACTACCGGTTACGGTGGCGCGATCTCTTGGAATGCTAACCCTTATGTAGGTGTTACTCTAGGTTATAATGGTGGTGATATTTCTTGGACTGATGATTTATCAATCAATGGTACAAAATATGACCTAGATATGGACAATAACCTGACTTATTTGAACGCTGAAATTCGTCCTTGGGCGAACTGGTTCTATATGGCTGCCGGTGTAGCATATATTGATAATGATTACGATCTATCTCGCCGTATTGGTGGTGGTGAAACTTTAAGCATTGATAACAATGACTATCAACTTGCTGCTGGTGCTACAGAAGGTCGTGTAAATGGTAAGTTATCTTACAAAAATAATATTGCTCCGTATGTAGGTCTTGGTTTCTCTCCAGCAATCACTAACCGTTGGGGTGTATTTGGTGAAATCGGCGCATACTACAATGGTAACCCAACTGTGGATTTAACTGCTACAGGTCTTGCACCAGTAGAAGGTTCTCCTAGCGTAGGTACAGCGATTGAAAATGAAGAGCGTAAAATTCGCGAAGATAATAAATATGAATGGTTCCCAGTGGCAAAACTGGGTGTAAGTTTCCGCTTCTAAGCTGTAGCTGCTAAACCTAATAAAAAAACGAGCTTCGGCTCGTTTTTTTTTGTTTATTAAAAGCTATTGAAAATGATAGCCCAACTTCATACCGACCACCCAAACATCATTATCATCCACCGCAGATAAGCCTACAAACTGGGGTATAACAGCGTTTGAATTTGTTTTAGGCTTTTGGAATTTTAAATAATACAGTCCTGTAGCAATATCCCAGTGTTTTCGAAAATTCTGAAAATAGCCCAAACCCACCCCCCAATAACCATCACTCGGATTCAAGGTAGAAGCTGGATTTACCGTACCTGAGTCCCATAAGATTTCAAAAGAATGAATAACAGAAGAAGGCCATTGATGGGCGATTCCAAGTTTGGCTGACCATTGATCCTCCTGATAATCGATCATCTTGATATCTTTTACTTCAGGAAACTCCAAATCGGCATAATCAATCACTGCACCGAATTTCGGTGGTTGAATGACGAAATCTTGCCAATTTACCCAGCGTAAACTCGCATAAAAAATATTATGAGAGGGAAGTCCGCTCTGAATATCTAAATTAATAGATTGAGGTGTTTGTACTTTCGTAAAGCTTGACGTAGGTATACCGACTGCAATTGATTCTGTGGTTTCCAGTTGATGGTTTATGGCTGAACGATAAGTTAACGCCGTTCTAAAGAAATACTCAGGAATTTGATAGCTCATTCCAGCGAGCCAGCCCCAGGCAGCATTTTGTTCAAGCTGAACGTGATAACCATTAAAGACCGAAAAAGATTCACCTACCAAACTTAGATTACCTTCTAAGGTCTGATAACTTAGTCCTACATAGAGATTCCAATTGGGATCAGGCTGATAACCAAGAATGGAAGTTAGATTATAACTATCAAACTCAATATCGGCTGCTTCAATCTCTGTAGGTTCGCCTGCAAAAACTGGACTATATTGATATGCAACATCCACATGGAAGGGCTGATCGTAAATGAGTCCCCAAGAGATCTGTGGGTGAAGCTGTAATTTTAATGCCGCATTGGCAACCAGCTGATTATTCGCAAGTTGACCCGTGGAAAAATCCTGAATACCTAATTGTTCTAATAATTTGGTATGCTGCACCTGACCGCTGACATTGGGATTTGTCCATGCAAATGACACTTCGGCATAATGATCCTTTTCAAAAAAGGACTGGATGGTTTGATTGGATTGCTCAAAAGCTGCTGCAAAACTTGTCCCGGAAAAAATCAGTCCATATCCCAAGAGGGAAAATTTGTAGCTCATCATTAATATAATTTATTTATTGAATTATACTGTGATTATGCTTGATTTTTATTGAAATAATCTACCGTTAAAATTAAAAAAGAGGCAATACGCCTCTTCAATTCAGAAAGTACAATCCATATTATTCATCTGGATAAGCCACTTTTTTAAGTGCCTTGATATCTGCATCTGGTGAGCATAAAGAAATAAACTCATAACCATAACCACGTAATAAGTGGCCTTTACGTACTGCGATCCAGGTAGTATTTACTCCGAAAATATCGGTTTTAATCTGTTTCAGACGATAGTCACGTTCTGGATCATAAGCCAGATCATTGACAATGCCGACACCCATGTTGAGCTCGACATAAGTTTTAATCACATCGGCATCCAGAGCTGACATGACAATATCAACATCTACACCGGCTTCTTCAAAGGCTGAGTCGATTTTAGAACGGCCTGTGAAACCACCATGATAAGTAATAATCGGATAGCCAGCGAGGTCTTCAATACGTATCTGTTCTTTGCTATTTAGCGGGTGATTTTGCGGCGTAATAATACTGTGCTGCCAGTTATAATAAGGCACACTTGCCAGATTTTCTTCAGTCGTTAAGGCTTCAGTCGCAATCCCGATATCTGCTTCACCCTGAAGTAGCATTTCAGTAATTTCCATTGGACTGGCTTGTTGCAAAATCAGATGAACTTTCGGAAATTCTTTTTTGAACTGATTCACGATCGGCGGTAATACATAACGTGCCTGAGTATGTGTTGTTGCAATGGTCAGCGTGCCTTCATCGACCTTGTTAAAGTCATCCGCAAGACGTTTGATATTGTCTGCATCAACCAGCATACGTTCTACAATGCCGAGAAGCGCCTGACCTGGCTCAGTCAATCCTAATAAGCGTTTACCTTTACGGATAAACAGCTGTACACCAAGCTCATCTTCCAGGTCTTTAATATGCTTACTGACACCTGACTGCGAAGTGTAAAGCGCGGCTGAAGCTTCAGTTAAGTTAAAATTCTGTCTAACAGTTTCTCGAATAATTCTTAATTGTTGGAAATTCATAATTCTTTACCCTATAAGAGGATGGGGCATTTAAAAGCCCCATCTTGCAGTCTTACGCGACCTGGTTTTCAAATAAATGCAGATTTAATGCACTCAACCAAACAGTTTGATCCGGACGGAATTGATGAGCGCGAGCTTCTTCTGGTGTCAGTGAAATTTCAATCAGATTGCCTTGGCGGTCATTCAATTCTGCAACAACTTTTCCTGCAATCCAGAGTTCACGAATAAACGTGGCCTGAATCGCATTCTCTTGTGGTTGTGCATGAATACGCAGTTCATCCGGGCGAGCGAAGACAATGACATTACCCTGAGCTGCCTGTTTAGCGGCATCGAACTGAATACGGTCTTCACCTAGCTGAAGTATGCCGCCATTATTCTGGCCTTCGAAGCGGTTGGCTTGTCCCAGGAAGTCAAACACGAATGGTGTTTTCGGTGTTTCATACACTTCACGTGGTGAACCGATCTGTTCCACATTGCCTTTGTTCATCACCACGATCTGATCAGCAACTTCTAAGGCTTCTTCCTGATCGTGAGTGACGAAAATTGAAGTAATGTGCAGTTCATCATGCAGGGTACGTAACCAGCGACGTAGTTCTTTACGGACTTTGGCATCTAGTGCGCCGAACGGTTCATCCAGTAACAGTACACGTGGCTCAACGGCTAGTGCACGAGCAAGTGCAATACGTTGACGCTGACCACCAGAAAGCTGAGCCGGATAACGGTCTGCCAGGAAGCCAAGTTGTACCAGATCAAGCAAGCGGGTCACACGTTTTTTAATTTCTGCTTCCGATGGACGAGTAGAGCGTGGACGGACACGCAGACCAAAAGCCACGTTATCGAATACGGTCATATGACGGAACAGGGCATAGTGCTGGAATACAAAACCCACTTCACGTTCACGAACGTGAACATTGGTTGCATCCTGACCTTCCAGAATCACCTGACCACCGTCAGCAGATTCCAGACCAGCAATGATACGCAATAGGGTAGTTTTACCACAGCCTGAAGGACCAAGAAGGGCAACCAACTGACCATCCGGGAAATCTAGGGAAATGTTTTTCAGTGCATGGAATGCACCAAAGTGTTTTTCAATATTTTTAACTTGAATACTCATGTGGGCATTCCTTAAGAAACTGTTGAATCGTCATTACGTTTGTCTTGTTTTTCCTGGCGCAGTTCGACCCAGGTTTTCAGAACCAGAGTCACAATTGCGAGGAGAGCCAGGAGCGATGACACGGCAAACGCAGCGCTAAAGGTATATTCGTTATATAGAATTTCGACGTGTAGCGGCAAAGTATTGGTTTCACCACGAATATGGCCAGAAACCACTGATACTGCACCGAACTCACCCATGGCGCGGGCATTACACAGAATTACGCCGTAAATCAGACCCCATTTGATATTTGGCAGGGTCACTTTCCAGAAGGTTTGCCAGCCAGATGCACCGAGTACAATCGCAGCTTCTTCTTCTTCAGTACCTTGCGCTTCCATTAAAGGGATCAGCTCACGTGCTACAAAAGGTACGGTAATGAAGATCGTTGCTAGAACAATCGCAGGAACGGCGTAAAGGATCTTGATGTCATTATCCATCAACCAGCCACCCATCCAGCCTTGAGTACCGAAAATCAGTACCAGCATCAAGCCTGCAATAACAGGTGATACCGAGAAAGGCATATCGATAATGGTGGTTAAAATTGACTTACCAGGGAAGTTAAACTTCGCTACTGACCAGGCTGCAGCTACGCCGAATATTACATTCATTGGTACCGCGATCACAGCCGTTAGTAAAGTCAGTTTGACCGCAGATAAAGTATCTGGATGAACAAGGGCTTGCGTATATACGCCAACCCCTTGTTTAAATGCTTCAACAAAGACCAGAACCAAAGGCAGGATCAGGCAGCTTAAAAAGAAGATCAGTGCAATCGCAATCAGGGTATAACGTACCCAGGTCGGCTCACGAGTCGCATCGCGGGATTGCAGCTTTTCAGCCAGCGCATTGCTGTTGGTATTTAAACTCATCGTGCAGTTCTCCCGGTACGGCGGCTCGCCCAAGCTTGCAATAAGTTAATCAGGAAGAGCATTACAAAGGAAATGAGCAGCATCACTACAGCAATTGTGGTCGCACCTGCATAGTCATATTCTTCCAGACGGGAAATAATCATTAAGGGTGCAATTTCAGTTTCAAAAGGCTGGTTACCCGCAATGAAAATGACCGAACCATATTCACCGACACCACGTGCAAAAGCCAATGCAAAACCTGTGATCAGTGCTGGCAGTAGAATCGGGAAAATAACTTTAGTGACGATCTGAAAACGGTTCGCACCGAGTGCAGATGCTGCTTCTTCCAGTTCAGTTTCTAAATCAGAAAGAACTGGCTGTACCGTACGGACCACAAAAGGAATACCGATAAAAATCAAGGCCAGGGTAATACCGATCGGGGTATAAGCCACCTTGATGCCGATGGGATCCAGATATTGACCAATCCAGCCAGTCGGTGCATATAAAGAAGTCAGAGCAATACCGGCAACTGCAGTTGGCAGGGCAAAAGGCAGATCGACCAGTGCATCGACAATACGTTTGCCCGGAAAGCTATAACGCACCAGACACCATGCCAGTAACAGGCCAAAAACTACATTAATCAAAGCAGCGATAATGGCTGAACTAAAGCTTAGCTGTAATGATTTCAAGATACGTTCAGAGCTCAGGATTTCCCATAAGCCTTCCCAGCCAATGCCGAGTGATTTAATAAAAACGGCAGAGAGCGGGATCAGAACGATTAATGACAAATACGCTAGGGTAAAGCCTAGAGAAAGACCAAATCCTGGCAGCACTCGGGATCGCTGCGACATGATTACTCCTCAAAAGAGAGAATGCTGGTTAAAGTTAACCAGCGAAAATTAGAAAATAGAATCGGCACAAGCATAATTTGCAGGGACTAAAATGCAAATTTAAAATAATACTTGCTCTCATCAACTTTGCTGATATGGTGCATAGCCTTTTCTGAAATCAAATATTGTTCAATTTCAGGAAAAGGACCAAAACCGGAAGCAACATTGACATGGCCTACAGCTCCCAGATTAATCGGTTTGATCTTCCAGGCTTTCGCCAGAACCTGGGCATCTTCAAAACTCAGCCAAGGATCATTTTCACTGATCAGCAAAGTCGTTGGAGCCTGAATCTTGAGCTGCTGAAAATAGGCGCTGTAATCCATCTGGCTATCACGGGCAAAACCATTTTCCCCAAAACGTGCAGGATTGGCAGGTGCAACCAGAACCAGATTTTTGACTTTAGTATTCAGTTCAGGATACTGGGCCAGTGCTGCCACGCTGGTCAAACAGCCAAAGCTATGTGCCACAATTTGTACATCATCTGGAATGGCTTGCAGGGTTTTAACAAATTCTGCGACCCATACATCCAGTACCGGATGATTCCAGTCTTTTTGCTGCACCCGGGAGCAACGCATGAGCCGGTGTTGCAGGCAGGTTTGCCAGTGATTGTATTCACTGCCACCTACACCGGGAACAATAAGCGTATGAGTCATGTCGATGCTCCTGTATGAAATCAGCTTAAATTATTTTTTGCGCTGTTAGCTTTAACGATCTGGTCAAAAACACCACCATTTTCAAAGTGGGCTTTCTGTACTTTATCCCAGCCACCAAACTCCTGATCAATAGTCACCAGTTTTAATGGCTTAAAGACTTGGTTATATTTCGCCAGTATTTTTTCATTACGTGGGCGATAGAAGTTACGTGCTGAGATTTCCTGACCCAGTGGTGAGTAAAGGAAGTTTAAATAACCCTGGGCCAGGTATTTGTTGCCTTTTTTATTGGCATTCTTTTCAACAATCGCCACGGGTGGCTCAGCCAGAATTGACAGGGAAGGAGTCACAATTTCAAACTTGCCCGGTTGTTCACGAAGGGCTAAATGTGCTTCATTTTCCCAAGCCAGTAATACGTCACCGATGCCACGTTCAGCAAAAGTGGTGGTTGAACCACGCGCACCTGAATCAAGTACTTTGGTTTGTTTATAGATTTTACGAACAAATTCTTGTGCAGTTTTGTCGTTACCGCCCGGTAAGTGTTTTGCATATGCCCAAGCTGCTAAATAGTTCCAGCGTGCACCGCCTGAAGTTTTAGGATTTGGCGTGATAATCGCTACACCTGGTTTTATCAGATCACCCCAATCCTTGATGCCCTTTGGATTGCCTTTACGTACCAGGAATACAATAGTAGAAGTATATGGTGTTGAGTTTTGTGGTAATTTTTTCTGCCAGTCTGCAGGTAACAGTTTGGCTTTTTCGACCAGTACATCAATGTCAGCGGCTAATGCCAAAGTTACGACATCGGCATCCAGACCATCAATCACGGCACGTGCCTGTTTACCTGAACCGCCATGTGACTGTTTAAAGTTGATGCTTTGGCCAGTACGGCTTTTCCAGTATTTACCAAATTCTTTATTGACGTCTTCATAGAGTTCACGCGTCGGATCATAAGAGACATTCAGAAAGTCGCGCGCTGCAGCAGAAAACGAAGTTGCTGAAATAACAGCAGCCAGAACCCCTAGTTTTAGTTTTGTTGAAATGCTCATGTGAACCTCAAACTCTTACACGTTTTGTAACATGAGTGAAGAATAAACCTATTCTTTATGCATAAAAAATAATTAAAAATGAATTTTATATGAAAATATAAGATAAAAGGTTTTATAAGTATTTGAAACAACAATGGCCTTATTCAATAAGGCCATTGTATAGACATTTATTATTACGATTTTGTACTATTTGCCTTTACGATCTGGTCAAAGATACCGCCATTGGCAAAGTGTTTTTTCTGTACCTTGTCCCAGCCACCAAACTCTTTATCAATGGTCACCAGCTTCAGCGATTTAAAGACATTGCTGTATTGTTTTAATACTGCCGGATTACGTGGACGGTAGAAATTCTTTGCAGCAACCGTTTGACCCGCAGGTGAGTACAGGTAGTTCAAATAAGCTTTAGCCAGATTTTCATTGCCATCTTTTTTAGCATTCTTTTCAACGATTGCCACTGGTGGCTCAGCCAGAATCGACAAAGAAGGGGTGATGATTTCAAACTTGCCTGGCTGTTCACGAATGGCTAAATGTGCTTCATTTTCCCAAGCCAGCAATACATCACCGATACCACGTTCAGCGAAAGTCGTTGTTGAACCACGTGCACCTGAGTCGAGTACTTTAGTTTGTTTGTAGATCTGGCGAACAAAGTCTTGAGCTTTAGTATCATTGCCGCCTGGCTGATGTTTCGCCCAAGCCCAAGCTGCTAAATAGTTCCAGCGCGCGCCACCAGAAGTTTTCGGATTTGGCGTAATGATTTCTACGCCCGGTTTCACCAGATCGCCCCAGTCTTTAATGCCTTTAGGGTTGCCTTTTTTCACCAGGAAAACGATGGTTGATGTATAAGGTGTCGAGTTTTGTGGGAATTTTTTCTGCCAGTCTTTAGGTAGCAGGCCACGAGCAGCGATTTCATCAATATCTGCAGCCAGGGCCAAAGTCACAACGTCCGCATCCAGACCATCAATGACAGCACGTGCCTGTTTACCTGAACCGCCATGTGACTGTTTAAAGTTCACATCCTGACCAGTAGATTTTTTCCAGTAAGCACTGAATTCTTTATTAAAGTTATCGTACAATTCGCGAGTTGGGTCATAAGACACGTTCAGGAAGTCTTTTGCAGATACGCTAAAAGCGGTTGCTGAAATAAGTGCTGCCAATACCCCGATTTTTAATTTACGGATGTTCATATTTGCCTCAAATGTTTCTTTGTTTTGTTGGATGGGGCAAGAATAGCTGGAGATTTTTTGCATAAAAAATAATTAAAAACGAATTTTATGTGAGTAAAACAGATATATAGACGGAGCTTATATTTCATCGCTTTATCCGTCATCAGAGAGGCCTTAAAAGCATGTTGTATTTAAAAAATGCTCAACCCGTCAAAGATATAAATGTGCTGGATCGTGCCTTTCATTATGGTGATGGTTGCTTTACTACCGCGCGCATCCGTCGAAACCGGATCGAGTTAGCAGACCGTCATCTAGCCCGTTTAAGGATGAGCCAGCAAAAAATAAGTTTGCAGGCTGATCTGGACCTGATTGAAAAAAGTTTGCAAGCGTTATTGAAATCAGAAGATGAATTGAACGGAACCTTAAAGATTGTACTGAGTCGTGGTATAGGACAGCGTGGTTATAGCCTGCCAGAGCATCCGGCAGATCTTTGGGTGTTCTATTATCCGAAAACAGTACAGGACTTCAGTTATGAGCAGATTCAGACGGGTGTATTGCAACAGGCCATTGGCCTCAGTATGCCGAATCTGGTGGGGCTGAAAACCTTAAACCGTCTGGAACAGGTGTTGCTTAAACAGGAAGCGGATCAGCATGGCTGGCCGGAAGCACTGGTAACTGATGTGCAGGGTACAATTGTTGAAGGGGTGAGCAGTAATTGCTTCATTCGTATAAACAATACATGGATTACACCAGAACTTCGTTATAATGGCGTCTTCGGTGTGATGCGTGCAGAAATTTTGCAACGTATGCATGATCAGGGCATTATCTGTCAGCAGCGTGATGTGGAAATGGATGAAATTCCCCATATCGACAGTCTGTTTTTCTGCAATGCGCTCAGTCCGATGAAAATTGCCACTCAATTTGAGCAGCGTGCTTTAAATGTAGATGCTTGTATTGAACTTTTTAACCGTCTTCGATTGAATCAGATGCCTTATTAATATGTCAGCTTCCAAGTCTAAAACCAAAAAGAAAAATAATGCCAAACGCCCTGGTTTCATGAAAGGGATAGTTTTATTTCTAATCGGGATACTCCTGGTTCTAGGGTTGATCCTGAAAGCTAGCCTATGGAAAGATTATCCTGTAGAAGGTCAAAAACAGTTACTGGCAATTAGTAACGGTGAAACCTATTCTGGATTTATTGATCGGCTGGCCAAAGAAAATTATGTCAGCTTTCCGATTATTTTAAAGCTGTATCAGCGCATCATGATTCATGACACCATGAAGGCGGGTGTTTATGAAATTCCTCAAGGTATGAGTATCCGTGCAGTGCTGGACATGATTTCCAATGCAGAAAATGCTCAGATGAACCGGATTCTGGTGATTGAAGGTACGACTTTTAAACAGCTGATTGATGCCTTAAAGAAAGATGATCTGGTAACTAAAGAAGTGGTGAATTTGCCAACCGATCAATTGCTCAAAGAACTCAATATTCCATTCAATCATCCTGAAGGTCTGTTTGCTCCGGATACCTATTTCTTTGCCAAAGGTGAAACGGATCGCAAGATCCTAACCGATCTTTATCAGCGCCAGATGAAGTCTCTGGATCAGGCTTGGGAAAAACGTGCTTCAGATCTGCCATATCAGAATAAATATGAAGCGCTAATCATGGCATCGATCATTGAAAAAGAAACCAGTCTGGATAGCGAGTTACAACAGGTATCTGGTGTATTTGTGCGCCGTTTGAAAATCGGCATGCGTCTACAGACAGATCCAACCGTAATTTATGGTATGGGGGAGAATTACAAGGGTAATATCACCCGTCAGGATTTACGCACTCCAACACCCTATAACACCTATACCATGGCTGGCTTACCACCGACACCGATTGCCTTGCCAAGCAAGAAAGCCATTGAAGCAGCGATGCATCCGGACAATTCACAAAATATTTATTTTGTTGCAACGGGTAATGGTGGGCATAAATTCAGCAGCAGTCTGCAAGACCACAATAGAGCAGTGCAAGAGTATCTTTCTGTTTTACGTTCAAAAAATAAGGAATGAGCATGTTTATCAGCTTTGAAGGCACTGAGGGTGTAGGGAAAACCACACTCATTCGTCGTATCTATGATGATTTTATTGCTCAAGGTAAAGAGGTCGTGTTGACCCGCGAGCCGGGTGGCACACCAATGGCAGAACAGATTCGTTCGCTGTTATTGGCCGTAAACCACGAAGAAGCGATGTGCCATGATACAGAGTTATTGCTGATGTATGCGGCACGTGCCCAGCATCTGGCACAAGTGATTTTACCCGCTTTAAATGCTGGAAAAATTGTCTTATGTGATCGCTTCAGTGATGCCAGTTTTGCCTATCAATGTGCAGGGCGTGGACTCAGTGAAGACAAGCTGAATCTGTTAAATCAAAATTTTGTGGAACGTATGCCGGATATTACGTTCTGGCTGGATGCACCGATTGAACTGGGTATGAATCGCGCCCGTGCCCGAGGTGCGCTGGATCGATTTGAACAAGAGAAAGTTACTTTCTTTGAGAAAGTTCGCGCCGGATATGCCGCGCTATGCCAGCGTCATCCAGAGCGGATTAAACGTCTGGATGCGACTCAAACACCGGATCAGGTGTTTGAACAGGCGCTGTCTTATTTAAAATAATTTTATTCTAAAGATATTTTTGGCATACTTTTCTCTAGTTATTTCAAGGAAGAATCTCTATATTGGAATAAATCAGGAAGATAAAACATGATGAAAAGTACAAGAGAAGAAATCATCCAGTTTTTACAGCAGGAATTTCCACAGAGCCTGGAAAAGTGCCAGATCGAAGCTGTAGTGCCTCAGGGTGCAACCGTACTGTATCGAGTGAGTGAGCAGGAATTACGTCCCGGCGGCACGGTATCTGGCCCTACTATGATGACCTTGGCTGATCTGGCTTTATATATTGCCATTCTCGGTGAGATTGGACTGGTTGGCCTAGCAGTGACCACAAACTTGAATATTAATTTTTTGCGTAAACCTTCAGGCGGAGTCGATCTGCGAGGGGAAAGTAAATTGATGAAAGTGGGGAAGGCGCTCATTGTGGGAGAAGTTTGGATTTATTCGATTGATCAGGAAGAGCCGGTTGCCCATGTGACAGCGACCTATTCGGTTCCACCACGTAAAGAACCCATACATTCCTTAAAATGCTGATTAACTCATACAAATCATATGCTTTATTTAAATAACCTGATTATTCTAAAAACTTAAAAAATCAGAGCCAAAGAAAAGGCAGATAATATTTAAAAATATTAACTGCCTTATTTATATCTTTAAGCATTCACCAAAGGAGTTTCTACTTCAAAACTTGGTGGAATTAGTACAGTTTTACGTAGTTCAGGCAGCAATTCTGGATAATCTAGGGTGAAATGCAGGCCACGGGATTCTTTACGTTGCATGGCACAACGCACAATCATCTCTGAAACGAGTACCAGATTACGCAGCTCGATCAAGTTTTTGCTCACCTGATAATCCTGATAGTATTCGGTAATTTCTTTCTTTAACATCTCAATCCGGTGCAGGGCACGTTCTAGACGTTTAGTGGTGCGGACGATACCCACATAGTTCCACATGGTCTGACGCAGCTCGTCCCAGTTTTGCAGAATAACTACATCTTCATCAGGATTGGTCACCTGAGAATCATCCCATTCTGGTACTTCAGGGATAGCTTGATCTGCCTTGAAATTTTCCTGAATATGTTTGGCAGCACTCATGCCATATACAAAACATTCTAAAAGTGAGTTGCTGGCCATGCGGTTAGCACCATGTAAGCCAGTATAGGACGTTTCACCAATGGCATAGAGTCCGACAATATCAGTCTGGCTATTTTCATCTACGACCACACCACCACAGGTATAATGCGCAGCAGGAACCACAGGAATCATTTCCTTGGTGATGTCGATGCCAAGCTCTAGCAGACGTGCATACAGGGTCGGGAAATGTTCCTTGATGAAGCCTTCATC
This sequence comes from Acinetobacter sp. YH12046, assembly GCF_013419905.1. Classification (NCBI taxonomy): domain Bacteria; kingdom Pseudomonadati; phylum Pseudomonadota; class Gammaproteobacteria; order Moraxellales; family Moraxellaceae; genus Acinetobacter; species Acinetobacter sp. YH12046. Next base: position 10,727 of record NZ_VOZF01000010.1, on the reverse strand, counting down.
TTTATGGGTAATGTCCAGCCAGACATGACGAATGCCCAGACGTTTAATCTCATAGTCAATTGCACGCGCCACAATATCACGTGGTGCCAGTTCTGCTCGCTCATCAAAGCGCAGCATAAAGCGCTCACCATCAGGAAGGCGTAAATAGGCGCCTTCACCACGCATAGCTTCTGTAATCAGGAATGAACGGGCTTGTGGATGATATAAACAGGTCGGATGGAACTGGTTGAATTCCATATTGGCAACCCGGCAACCGGCACGATAAGCCATCGCAATCCCATCACCGGTCGCGATATCAGGGTTCGAGGTATAAAGATAAGCTTTCATAGCACCGCCACAAGCCAGAGCAGTAGATGGTGCTAAGAAAGTGTGGACTTGTGCACTTGCTTCATTGAGTGCATATAAACCTAAAGCGCGATTTTTACCATCTAAGCCCAGTTTTTGTGAGCAGATCAGGTCGATCGCAATGTAATTTTCAAAGATGGTAATATTTTCTTTTTCCTGAGCGCGCTGTACCAACGTGGTAGAAATGGCACGCCCAGTCGCATCAGCTGCGTGAATGATTCGGCGCTGTGAATGGCCGCCTTCACGGGTCAAATGTAATTGTTCCTGCTCATCCAGGGTAAATTGGACGCCGTGTTTCAGCAGAAAATCCACCGAAGGCTTACCACCTTCAACCGTCTGCTTCACCGCATCCATTTCACACAGATGTACACCTGCAATCATGGTGTCATCAATATGCTGTTCAATCGAGTCTGTCTCATCCAGTACGGCTGCAACGCCGCCTTGTGCATAATAGGTACTGGCATCGGTCAGGGTGGATTTGGCAAGAACTGCAATATTAAAATGTTCAGGCAAAGAAAGTGCTAGACTAAGACCGGCACCACCACTGCCCACAATGATCACGTCAAAATGATGGGTAAGGGGAAAATTAGACATGTCCATCAGCTAATTGAAAAAAGTCCGTTAATCAGAGCGCTTTTTTGTACAAAAGGCAAGCGTTTAAGTGCTCATTTATTGATGAAAAAAATTAATAAAAGCTTTAACTTAATGCTTTAGAAAAATTAAAGGTTGCCAACATTCAAGCTTTCGAACATATTGTTACTTAAAATATATGAAGTTTGTGATAAAACCTATTTACATAAATTTATCAACAATTTGGGTGAATAATTTATATGAAAATTCTGGATTTAAAAAAAGGATTATTTGCAGCGACTGTTACCATGAGTACTGCTCAGTTACAGGCAGTAACACCCGTCGATTTTTCTAACCTGGTTGATCAGGTCAGTCCGGCAGTTGTCAGTGTGAGTGTTGTCAAGAAAATGAGCGAAGAAGAGCTCTTGCAACAACAGGTTCCTGAAATTTTACGCCGTTTCTTTGGTAATCAGGTGATTATTCCGCAGCCACGTGTACCGCAGGAAAAAACCGGATATGGGAGTGCCTTCTTCATTAGTAAGGATGGCTATCTGCTGACCAACCACCACGTAGTTGAAGATGCGTCTAAAGTGACAATTACCTTGAATGATCGTCGGGAAATTGATGCGACAGTCGTAGGAAGCGACGAGCGTACTGACGTCGCTTTATTGAAAGTCAATGGTTCAGGTTTCCCGGAACTGCGTACTGGTGATGTCGATAAATTACGTGTAGGTGAGCCTGTACTAGCAATCGGTTCACCTTTTGGTTTTGACTACTCCGCTTCTGCCGGGATTGTCAGTGCCAAGATGCGTAATATGATGGGCGAAACCGCAGTCCCATTTATTCAGACTGATGTGGCCCTGAATCCAGGTAACTCGGGTGGACCGCTATTTAACCAGCGCGGTGAAGTGGTTGGGGTGAACTCACGAATCTTCAGTGGTACTGGCGGTTATATGGGCCTGTCATTTTCGATTCCCATTGATGTCGCTATGGAAGTGGCTGACCAGCTGAAACGTGATGGTAAGGTGACCCGTTCTTATCTGGGTGTAAGCCTGCAAGATATCGACCGTACTTTGGCTGAATCTTATAAATTATCTAAGCCAGAAGGTTCTTTAATTACCCAGGTGGCACCAAACTCGCCAGCGGCTAAAGCGGGTCTGCAAGCCGGTGATGTGATTTTAAAATACAATGGTACTGATATTTCACGCACTAGTCAGTTGCTGAACTATTTGAACCGTTCTGCGCCTAAACAGCAGATCCAGTTAGAAGTATTACGTGATGATAAACGTCGTAGTATCAATGCAACACTCACGACTGCACCAGATGAAACGCCAGCCAAAGCAGGTAACCAGGCTCAGCCAAATAAAGGTCCGGTATTAGGCGTTACTATTCGGGAATTAAGCCCGGCTGAAAAAGAGCGTTTAGAGATTAAGGGTGGTGTAGTCATTCAGGATGTTCGTAGAGATGGGATCGCAGCTCAGGCACGGATTATGCCAAATGATGTCGTGACTCAAATCAATGGTAAAGCAATCTTGAACAGTAACCAGTTTGTGGAAGCTGTGGCAGATTTGAAAAAAGGTAGTGTTGCCCGTGTCGGTCTGATTCGTCAGGGTCAACGTGCCATTGTCGGGATGCGCATTTCATAAAATAAATGAATCTTCAATAATAAAAGACCGCTTGTATAGGCGGTTTTTTATTTTTCGCAATTTACCCGAGGCATAATTTCTGTAGACTCTGTATATAGAAAAAATTGCGATAAAGGATTAGAGAAAAGTGACCGGTATTTTTGACCAAGTTTTAAAGGTACAACCTGAACATATTGATCGTCTAGGACATGTGAATAACGTAGTTTATGTGCAGTGGATGCAGGATGTGGCCTCGGCGCATATCGAGCAATTAGGACTCGGTTTAAATGAGTATCTGCAACTTAAACATGCCATGGTTGCAGTTGAACATCATGTCCAGTATCGCAAGGCGGCATTTGAAGGGGATGAGCTGATTCTACGAACTTGGTTAAGTGATCTAAATGCCTTGTATTCATTCAGACAGTATGTATTTTATCGTCCGCAGGATCAGAATATCCTATTTACCGGTAACACGCAGTGGGCCTGTATCGAAATTGCGTCGGGTCGACCGAAGCGTATGTCGCCAAGTTTTACCCAAGCTTATCAGCCTCTCTCAGACAGTATTAACCCTTATGATTTTTCTACTTTATATTTGAGTGAAGAAGCAAAGGCGATAAGAGAAGAATCAATCTAATAAGGTGATGATATCGAGATTGAATAGAGAGTAGCTACCAAATAGGAGGCAACCCATTTAACAAGCTGTTTTCTTGAAAAAAAGCTGAGGAAAAGAAAATAAAACATAAAGCGGTTACGTATTTAAGATAGGCGAGAGAGAAGAAAGATAATTCTTTTTCTGTATCTCCATTCTGCTATAATCCTCGGCAATTTCTATTCGGCTTTTGTTATGCAATGACTTTTTAAATTGCATGACGCGTTTTTTTCTCAAGGTAGCCCATGGCGCAAGCTAAAAAATCTGTTGATATTAAAAACATTCGTAACTTCTCGATTATTGCGCATATTGACCACGGTAAATCGACTCTGGCAGATCGTTTTATTCAAACTTGTGGTGGTTTGCAGGATCGTGAAATGCAGGCTCAAGTTCTTGATTCTATGGAACTTGAACGCGAACGTGGGATTACCATCAAAGCGGCTTCGGTCACCTTGTACTATACCCATCCAAATGGCCAAGAGTATCAGTTGAACTTCATTGATACCCCGGGACACGTGGATTTCTCTTATGAAGTTTCACGTTCTTTGGCGGCCTGTGAAGGTGCACTACTGGTGGTAGATGCAGCACAAGGTGTAGAAGCGCAGTCTGTTGCAAACTGCTATACCGCCATTGAGCAGGGTCTGGAAGTTTTACCAGTACTGAACAAAATTGACTTGCCACAAGCTGAACCCGAACGTGTAATTCAGGAAATTGAAGATATTATCGGGATTGAAGCGACTGAAGCACCGACCTGTTCAGCAAAAACTGGCCTAGGTATTGAAGGTGTGCTTGAAACGCTGGTGAATGTCATTCCTGCACCAACAGGTGAACGTGATGCACCGCTGCAAGCGTTGATTATTGACTCATGGTTCGATAACTACCTGGGCGTAGTATCTCTGGTTCGTGTGAAACAGGGTCGTGTTCGCAAGGGCGACAAGATGCTGGTGAAATCGACTGGTCAGACACATATCATCACTTCAGTCGGTATTTTCAATCCGAAGCATACTGAAACCGATATCCTTGAAGCGGGTGAAGTTGGTTTCGTGATTGCCGGTATTAAAGACATTTTTGGCGCACCAGTGGGTGATACCATTACACTGGCAACTACTCCAGAAGTTCCAACATTACCTGGTTTCAAAAAAGTAAAACCACAGGTATATGCGGGCCTGTTCCCAATCGATTCCAGTGATTTTGAACCTTTCCGTGAAGCATTGCATAAACTGCAAATCAATGACTCTGCGCTGTTCTTTGAACCAGAAAGTTCTGATGCTCTAGGCTTCGGTTTCCGCTGTGGTTTCTTAGGTATGCTGCACATGGAGATCGTACAGGAGCGTCTAGAACGTGAATACGATCTGGATTTGATCTCTTCAGCACCAACGGTAATTTATGAAGCAGTGATGAAAAATGGCAATACCATTTACATCGACAGCCCATCAAAAATGCCAGATGGTTCAACTGTTGAAGACCTGCGTGAACCAATTGCAGAATGTCATATTCTGGTACCACAGGAATACCTGGGTAATGTCATGACCCTATGTATTGAGCGCCGTGGCGTACAAAAAGACATGAAGTTCATGGCGAATCAGGTATCCGTTACTTTTGAAATTCCAATGGCCGAAGTGGTGATGGATTTCTTTGATAAATTGAAATCTTGTTCACGTGGTTTTGCGTCACTAGATTACAACTTTGTGCGTTTTGAAAGTTCATCACTGGTGAAAGTGGATGTCCTGATCAATGGTGAAAAAGTCGATGCACTCGCAATGATCTGCCACCGTCAGGATGCACGTCACCGTGGGATTGCACTGGTTGAAAAAATGAAAGACCTGATTCCTCGTCAGATGTTTGATGTGGCAATTCAGGCGGCTATTGGTGCGCAAATTATTGCCCGTTCTACCGTAAAAGCAATGCGTAAAAACGTATTGGCAAAATGTTATGGTGGTGACGTATCACGTAAGAAGAAACTTCTTGCAAAACAGAAAGAAGGTAAGAAACGTATGAAACAGGTGGGTAGTGTTGAAATTCCACAAGAAGCGTTCTTAGCTGTACTGAAAGTCGAACGCTAATACTATAAGGATAATAAGCCCATGGATTTTGATTTTAATTTGATTCTTGTTCCTGCGACCTTATTTTTTGTCGCGGTCTGGTTGCTGGATAAGTTTGTTCTGAAACAACGACAGACCAAAGGCAAGGGCAATGAAAACTTCATTATTACCTGGGCTTATGATTTCTGGCCGGTTTTGGCCGTCGTTTTAGTATTGCGTTCTTTCCTGTACGAACCTTTCAATATTCCATCAGATTCTATGGTTCCAACACTGGAAACCGGTGATTTTATCCTGGTCAATAAATTTGACTATGGTGTGAAATTACCGATTGTAAATACAAAAATTCTGGATACAGGTAGTCCGGAACGTGGCGATGTCGTGGTCTTCCGCTATCCGCCACAACCAACGATTAGCTATATTAAACGTGTAATTGGTTTGCCAGGTGATCATATTGTTTATGATCATGGTCAGTTAACCATTAATGGTGAGAAAGTAGCAAAAGTTCCAGTAGAATTCAGTCGTGAAAAAGATCGCCTGGATACGCCAAATTCGATTTATCATAAAGAAACCATTGGCGAACATACTTTCACTATGCGTGAGCTGGAAGGAGTCAATGTAGCTCGTCAGGCTCCATTCCTTAACTATATAGAAAATGGTAAGTTTTCAACTGAAAATGGTTTATATTGGGAAGTGAAAGTTCCAGAAGGTCATTACTTTGCGATGGGGGATAATCGCGATCAAAGTGCTGACAGTCGTTTCTGGGGCTTTGTTCCGGAAGAAAACTTAACAGGTCGCGCATTCTATATCTGGATGCATAAAGAACCTGGCTTTAAACTGCCATCGTTTAGTCGAAACGGAATAATCGATTAATTATTTCAGTCAGGAAAATAAAAAATGAAACATCAACAAGGTGCTTCGTATATTGGAATTTTATTTGCAATCGTGGGGTTTGCTTTTCTTGCCAAAGTGGCGATTGCAGTGTGGGGGCCATACTTTGATGATCGTATGGTGGACAATCAGATTGAGGAACTTTTAAAGAGTTCTCCGGCAAATATTGCGCCAGAAAAATTTCGTCAACAGATGGGTCAGCGTTTAGAAATGAACAATATTCGCGATCTGAAATTTGATGAAATTGCCAAGGTAACCAACACTGATGGTTTACAGGTGCACAAGAATTATGAAATTCGCAAGAATTTTATAATGAATATCGATTTAGTGATGAAGTTTGAGAAAGATTTTGATCAAAGCACAGTCAAAACTAAATGATGAGCGTCTTGCCAAACGGATCGGCTATCAGTTTAAACAAGCTGATCTGTTAAAACTGGCATTGACCCATCGTTCAGTCAGTCATAAACACAACTATGAACGCCTAGAATTTCTAGGCGATTCTCTTTTAGGAATGATCATAGCCAATTATCTCTTTACTGCTTACCCGCAGGAAAATGAGGGCCGTCTGACGCGTATGCGTGCGACTCTTGTCCGACAGGAAGCGTTAGGGAAAATTGCCAATGATCTAAAATTGAGTCAGAACCTGATTCTCAGTACGGGTGAGCTGAAATCGGGTGGTCATCATCGTGAGTCTATACTTGCGGATACGGTCGAAGCCATCATTGGTGCGATCTATGTGGATTGCGGTGATCTCACTGTATTACAGGCAATTGTGCTAAAATGGTACGAGCCGTATTTAGACAATATAGAGCCAACTGACCAGCTGAAAGACCCTAAATCACGCCTACAGGAATATTTACAAGCACGTAAAAAACCTCTCCCAGTTTACGAGGTTGTAGATATTCAGGGTGATGCGCCGAACCAGCATTTCAAAGTGGAATGCCAGGTAGAAGGCTTGCCGGTCATGGCCGGTGAAGGTTCAAGCCGACGATTCGCTGAACAGGCGGTTGCGGCAGATATTTTAAAACATTTGGAGCATAAGTCTTAATGACTACTCATTCCGATCACATTGATGCTGATCACGAGTCGCAAAGCGACAGCAATGACTTGATTAGTCAATTTTTCAGTGCACAGGGTACTGAAATTCCTTCTGATTATCGCAGCGGTTTCGTGGCGATTGTCGGACGTCCAAACGTGGGTAAATCGACCTTGATGAACCACTTACTGGGCCAGAAACTTTCAATTACTTCACGTAAACCACAAACCACACGTCATAAAATCGTAGGGATTGATTCACGTGAAAAGTCTCAGGCGGTATTTGTTGATACACCGGGGATGCATAAAAAAGAAGTGCGTGCCATCAATAAAATGATGAACCGAGCTGCGCACTCTGCATTGCGTGACGTGAACTTGGTGCTGTTTGTAGTTGATGCACAAAAATGGACCCAGAACGATGAGCTTGTTCTGGAGAAATTAAAAAATGCGGATATGCCAGTCATTCTGGTGATCAACAAGCTGGACACGTTCGAGAACAAGAATGAGGCCTTACCGCTGATTCGTGAACGTGCCAAACTGATGAACTTTGCTGAAATCGTACCGGTGTCTGCACTTCGTGGTGCCAACCTCGAACACTTACGCGATACGATTGCCAAGTATCTGCCATTCCAGCCGCCGCTATATTCACTGGATCAGCTTACCGATCGTTCAGAGCGTTTCCTGGCCTCTGAAATTATCCGTGAAAAAATCATGCGTCAGTTAGGTGAAGAACTGCCATACGATTTAACTGTTCAGATCGAATCTTTCAAAACTGAAGAGCCGACCCTGAACGAAAAAACAGGTCGTATGAAGCCGGCATGTACTTATATTGATGCCACCATTTTCGTTGATCGTGCTGGCCAAAAAGCCATTGTGATTGGTGAAAAAGGCTCCAAGCTGAAAAAAATCGGTATGGATGCTCGTGTCGACATGGAAAAAATGTTCGAGCAGAAAATCATGCTAACGCTTTGGGTGAAAGTCAAAGGCGGCTGGTCTGATGATGAGCGGGCATTGAAAAGTCTAGGTTATAGCGACATTTAAATTGGATAGGAACGGATCATGATGAAATTTCTGGCAGTTGTTGCATGTGTTTTATTCTTGCAAGGCTGTATTCATAAAGTAGTGACCGTTCCTGCCAAAGTTGCCTATAAAACCACAAAGTACGCGGTCAAAGGGACCGTGGCTGTTGTGGGTGCCGCCATTCCTGATGGGGATGACGAAGAAGACGAGAAAAAATCAAAAAAGAATAAAGATTAAAGAAGCAGCCTATGCGTAATGAAGTGCTGCATGGATACCTGATTCATCATCGTAAATATCGCGATCGCAGTCATATTGTGCATTTATTTACCCAGGAATATGGCCGTATCGACGGGATACTGAGACAAAATCCTCCACCCCAATATCAACCCATCAGCTTGTTAGCTTCAGGCAAATCTGAACTGAAAAACTTCACCAAATTAGAAATTGTTAATCAGCCGATCTTTTTTTTCGGTGATGCCTTCTTTTCTGGCTTTTATCTGAATGAAATCCTGTTGCGTTTATGTCCGCTTGAAGTGCAAATGCCGCTGACCTTTGCCAAATATGGCGAAACGTTGAATGCCTTGCAAAAACTCTCCGATCAGGAAAATCCCAATACTTATTTAAAACAGGTTCTGCGTCAGTTTGAACATATCTTATTAGAAGAACTGGGCTATGAACTGGATTTTTCAGTCGATGCTAATCAGGCACAAATCAATCCCGTGCAACATTACTATTTTCAGTTGAATGAAGGTTTTATGCCTTCGGCTAAAGCCTTACGTTCAACCATGTCGGGCCAGCAGATTTTAACAATGCAGCACTATGAAAATGGTAGGGATTTTAATCCAGAACAGTTACAATTACTGACGAAGCTATATCGACAGGTGATCACTGCTTTGCTCGGTGACCGACCACTGAAAAGTCGACAATTGTGGATCCAAAATTCTCAATCTCAATCGTAGTTAGGAAAATAGTATGGCTGCATTACTTGGTGTCAATATTGACCATGTCGCAACTTTAAGACAAGCACGTGGTACGACGTACCCAGACCCAGTCAATGCTGCATTGATCTGTGAGCAGGCCGGTGCAGAGGGAATTACCCTGCATTTGCGCGAAGACCGTCGACATATTCAGGATGAAGATGTACGTCGTATGCGTCCGGTATTAACTACCCATATGAACCTGGAAATGGCCGTAACTGATGAAATGGTGGCGATTGCTAAAGAAATCCAGCCGCAGCATGTCTGCTTTGTACCAGAAAAGCGTCAGGAAGTGACGACTGAAGGTGGTCTGGATGTCGTTGGTCATTTTGAAGATGTGAAAAAAGCCACCCAGGAACTGTCTGCGATTGGCTGTGACGTGTCGCTATTTATTGATGCAGACATTGCCCAGATTGATGCGGCAGTCGCTTGTGGCGCACCTACAATTGAGCTTCATACAGGTGCTTATGCCGATGCTGACACGCCAGAAGCACAGCAAGTTGAGCTGGATCGCATTATCAAAGGGGCAGAGTATGCGGCTTCTAAAGGTCTGGTGGTCAATGCAGGTCACGGTCTGAACCTGGATAATGTCACTCCAATTGCTGCGATTCCTCAAATTCATGAATTAAATATTGGTCACTCGATTATTGCAGATGCAGTTTTTGTTGGACTGGCGCAAGCTGTACAACAAATGAAGGCTGCAATTAAAGCTGCGCGTTAAGATTGCAAAAGATATATGTCAAATATTGATTATGATGAACTGATGAAGCCTGTCATTGGCTTCTTAGGTTGTGAAACACCAAAAGCCTGGCTCGATGAGGCATTACAGAATCTGGAAATTCTGATGCAGGATCATGCCAACTGTGAGAAGAAAGCAGCCAGTACAGCAATGAACCTGATGTTCCGCTATAGCTTCTTTGTAGATTTACAGGTGAAACTGGCGCAACTGGTACGGGAAGAAATGCTGCACTATGAGCAGGTGCTGGAATTCATGAATAAGCGTGGCCAGCAATGGATTGGACTCAGTGCAGGACGTTATGCAGGTGGCTTACGCAAAGAAATCCGTACCTATGAGCCAGAGGCGCTGATTGATGTGCTGGTGATTGGTGCTTTTGTAGAAGCACGTTCTTGTGAGCGATTCTATGCGCTTGCGCCGCTGGTGGATGATGAGCTAGGACGTTACTACCGTTATTTGCTTAAATCTGAATCTCGCCATTTTGAGGACTACTTGGCCTTAGCTTTAGATGTGGCTAAAACTGCAAAACTGAAAAATCCACAAGAAGATATTCAAAGCCGAATTGAGCATATCCGTGAAGTAGAAAAGAATCTGATTCTTAGTCCAGATGAAATGTTCCGTTTCCACAGTGGTGTGCCTGCAAAAGCAGCTTAAAAAGCTACTCAATTAAGACATTAAAAAATATCCTCCAAATCGGGGGATTTTTTTATAAAGGCGGATTCAAGCGGCAAGTGCAACAGTATAAAAACCAGCCATAACTTCACTCGGTGTATACCAACCTAGTGTTTTTCTAGGACGATGGTTGAGTGCAAATTCTATCTGCTCTATTTGTTCGTTTGA